>CANBRV010000048.1 GCA_947372005.1 Comamonadaceae bacterium
CGATAAAAATTGATTTTCTTGCAGTTCAAGAGCACCTTGAAGAAGCCATCCGTCAATGGCCTCGGGTGACTCACTAGTCATCAGTCGTAGCTGCTCTAGAGCAGCGTTATATCGGCTGGCGTCTAGTTGCGCACGAGCAATAGTTAGCCGAGCAGCGGTTTTGGTGGTCGTGCTAGATTGGGCGGAGTCAATATAAGGCGCTAAGACTTTTATTAACTCGTTAGTTGCGGCTTGTTTGTCTGGAATAGCCGAAAAATAACGTGTCAAACCAATAATGACGTCCGAGCGATCAGCTTCTGGAGTCAGTTCTAGCAGTTTTCGAAGTGGTGGCAGCGTATTAGCATATTGCCTTTGGGCATAGTTGATTTGGAATAAGTAGCTTTGCGCCAAGGCCGAAGCAGGTAATGTACGAGCCCATTCAAATCCGACCGTGCGAGCGGTGTCGCCGTCTCGGACTTCTAACAAAATGCGTACGGCGCGTTCAAATAATTGGTCGGTAGGTGTTTTTCGAGCAAGCTCTAAATAAATGGTGAATGCTTCGGCGGCACTATTGTCAATACGAGCCAGCTCCGCAATCAACACCCCATAAAAAGTGTCGGCATCCATATCGCTATTTCCAGCGTCGACGCGTTTTGGGGATTGTGCAAAAGCAGTTGTAGCTATGAGCAATAAGCTGAAAATAAAATATCTCATAGGGGACATGATAATTCAAGGATGCCCGAACTACCAGAAGTTGAAGTTACTCGTCTCTCGTTTGCCAGTCGCATTGCGGGTGCTCGCATCTTGGCTTTGCGTATAGGCAAGCCGCTACGTTGGCCTCTTTTCTCAGTGTTAGGCCATAGCTCACATGACCTCGTGGGTAGAACGGTGACCGAAGTGCGCCGACGCGGTAAATATTTACTGCTGGATATGAGTGAGGGAATATTGCTTATTCATCTTGGCATGTCGGGGCGTTTGATGTTCTCTAATGCCGCTTTGCCTTTGGCAGGTGCGCACGACCATTTTGATTTGCAAACCACCCAAGGAACGCTTCGCTTGCATGATCCACGTCGCTTTGGGGCTGTGGTGTACGCCGAATCAGAAGAGGCACCCATCGCCCAAAAGCTACTTGCTAATTTAGGCGTTGAGCCATTTGGCGATGCTTTCACCACGGATTATTTTTACAAGAGCATTCATCAGCGCAAAAGCCCGATCAAACAAGTGTTGCTCTCTGGGCAGCCCGTAGTGGGCGTTGGCAATATCTATGCCTCGGAAGCCTTATTCCATGCGGCTTTAAGGCCACAAACCTTGGCAAGTCGAATAAGTAGATCACGAGCGGACAAACTGCATGCCGCGATTTTGCGTGTACTGCAAAACGCGCTCGATTTAGGCGGTTCTACTTTACGTGATTTTGCCAACGCGCATGGCGAGGATGGGCACTTTCAGCTGCAAGCTGCAGTTTATGACCGTGCGGGTTTGCCTTGCCATGTCTGCTTAGCGCCCATTAAAACGATTCGTCAAGGGCAACGCTCGACGTTTTATTGCGCCAATTGCCAGCGTCCGTGATAATCATGCGTTCTATGCCTGTCCCTCATCCATCCCTTTATCCTGAGTCGCTTGCTAGTCCTGCCACGATGCAGTCTCAGTTCGATCAGCATCAATTGTGGTGTGTGGGGTTTGCCAAGCGGTTGACGGCACTGGCGGAGTGGCTAGAGAAAAACAATCTTGCTGATGCCGCTGCGTATACGGAGGTCAATCGGCTGCGTTATCAACTCTCTAGTCAGCAGGTCATGGTTGCGGTGATTGCCGAGTTTTCTCGTGGCAAATCAGAGCTGATCAATGCGCTCTTCTTTGCGCACTACGGCAGGCGGATCATGCCTGCAGGCGCTGGCCGGACCACTATGTGTCCGGCTGAAATGGCGTGGAATCCTGCCTTGCCTATCAGCATCCGGCTTTTACCTATTAACACACGCAAAGAGGCAACTAGCATTGCCCATTGGCGGATGCGGCCAGATGCTTGGGTTACCTTTACTTTTAATCCGCAAGAACCTGCCGCAATGGCGCAAACGATCAGCAAAGTAAGCGAAGTGCAGCGTGTGAGCGTAGAGGAGGCCACCAAGCTTGGTTTTTGGCTATCTGATGGCCCGAACGGCGAGCGTAATCCTGATAACCCTGTCCCAGATAGGCTAGGGCAGGTCGAGGTCCCCGTGTGGCGGCATGCTTGCATCAACATTCCTCATCCGATACTCCAGCAAGGTTTGGTGATTTTGGATACGCCAGGTTTAAATGCCGTCGGCGTTGAGCCAGACTTGACGATGGCGCTGTTAGGGCAAGCGCAGGCAACGCTGTTTATTTTGGGCGCGGACACGGGCGTGACTAAATCTGACCTTGATTTATGGCGCGAACACCTTAGTCACGCAGCTGCGGCACATATTCCGCGCTATGCGATTTTGAACAAAATTGATACGCTCTGGGATGATTTGAAGTCGCCCGCCGAAGTCAATGCGGAGTTAGAGAAGCAGTGCATTGATACTGCGCAACTGCTCAGTATTAGCCGTCAGTCGGTGGTAGCAGTATCGGCACAAAAGGGTTTGATGGCAAAGATTCGGCATGACTCAGAACTCTTGGCACGCAGTGGCCTGCTTGACTTAGAGGCCATATTGGGTGGCCATTTGGTGCGTGAGCGGCAAAGCATCATTCAACAAAATTGCATGAGTGGCATGACCCGTTTGCAAAGCACGGCAGCGCGTGCGTTAGAGCGTCGTTTTCGCGAGGCTGTCGATCAAAAAGCACAAATTCAATCGGTGGTTGGTAAGAGTGCACAAAACTTAAAAATGATGCTGACTCGCATGACCGTAGAGCAGCAAGAAGTAGCAGCAGCAGGCAAACAGCTAGAGCGACTCCAAGACATTTGCCTCACGGGCGTGGGTAAGGCATTGGCATTTATTAGTACGCCCAGCCTGAAGGCGCAAATCCATGCGATGGGCAAAACCTTTAATGGCAGTTTGCTAAAAATGGGGCTGCGTCAAAGCTACGAAGACGCTTTTGAAGCGCTTCAAAACAATCTAGAGGCGTGCGAGTCAACGCTAATCAAGCTTTATAGCGACGTGTTTCTTACGATTAAAAACATGAATACGCAGCATGGTTTTACTATTGCACTCATGCCTGCGCCTAAGCTTTCAAGTTTTACCGATAAGTTAGCTAACACGCGGCTCTCGCATCTGCATCATCTTGATTTTGGCAATAGCTGGCGTTTGATGAGTAAAGATCACTTGCAGCGAGTGCTCCAGACGCTGTTTGTTCAAGTGCGGGTGATTTTTGAAAGCGCTCACGCTGATATTGATCTTTGGGCGCAGTCAACGGTTCAAGTCTTGCAAACAGAATTGATTGAGCGTGAACGTAGCCTTGCCAAGCGCATGGAGTCAGTCGCTGGCGTCAAAGGTTCTAGTTCCGATGCAGATGCGCAAATTGCAGCGTTGGATGCGCAGTTAGAGGCGATCAAGACACAGGGCAGGCGGCTCGTTGCTTTATCCAAAGGCTTGGATGGTGAAGTGAATGCCAAAACGCAGCAAAGCTTGGGCGTTTGAGGCAGTGCCAAGTTTTGCCACCAAAATCGTTAGTTGGCAAATCAAGCACGGGCGGCACAGCTTGCCGTGGCAGCACTCGCGTAGCCCATATTCCGTATGGCTTAGCGAGGTAATGTTGCAGCAAACACAGGTTGCAACCGTACTCAATTTTTATCCTAAATTTCTCACCAAATTCCCAACGGCTAGCGCTTTAGCTGCTGCTCCGCTAGACGACGTGCTGGCACTTTGGAGTGGCATGGGCTACTACACCAGGGCTCGTAATTTGCACCGTGCGGCGAATCAGGTGATGCAGGACTTTGGCGGTGAGTTCCCCAAATCAGCAGAGCAGCTTGAGGCATTAGTGGGTGTGGGGCGCTCCACTGCTGCGGCTATTGCTGCATTTTGCTACGGTGAGCGCGTGGCGATTTTGGATGGCAATGTAAAGCGCGTGTTAGCCCGCGTGCTGGCATTTGATGGTGACTTAGCTAAGGCCTCAGAAGTGAATCTGTTGTGGGACAAGGCAACCAAACTCTTACCGACCAAAAATCTAAAAATTACCATGCCAGCTTATACGCAGGCACTAATGGATATGGGGGCAACGCTGTGTCATGCGCGCGCGCCAGACTGCGCAAAATGTCCCGTAGCCTCATTGTGCGAGGCTTATCGCAACAAGGCTTGTGAAGCTTATCCGGTCAAAACAAAAAAGCTTAAACGAAGCACAGAATCCATTTGGCTTTTGCATGCAACTACCCTGCATGGTGATGTTTTATTACAGCAGCGCCCGATGGATGGAGCCTCTAAAGTATGGGCGGGTTTGTATAGTCTGCCGCCTTTTGAGAGTGAGGCCGCATTACTCTCGAGCTTGCCCAAAGTGGCGCATAAAAAACTTGTATTCGCGCCTGTGTTGAAGCATGTACTGACGCACAAAGATCTTTGGTTACACATAGTTCAGCTTGATGTATCTGCGCAAAGTAAACTTGCACATCTAGGTGCATGGCACTCTGTCTCAAAAGCGCTGCAATTGGGGCTGCCAGCACCCATTCGAAAATTTTTAGAAACTGCTCAATAAAAAGGACTACCCATGACAGCTGCTACTTACAAAAATACGCAACTCTTAATTGATAACCAATGGTGTGATGCTGCTAGTGGCAAGACTTTACCTGTGGTAAATCCTGCAACGGGACTGGAGATTGGTCGCGTCGCGTTTGCTGGCATTGCAGACTTAGACCGCGCGCTAGCCAGCGCCGCCAAAGGCTTTGCCATTTGGCGCAATACGCCAGCGGTGGAGCGCTCGAACATCATGCGCAAGGCTGCTGTACTCATGCGCGAACGTGCCGCTGATATCGGCGCACTGATGACGCAAGAGCAAGGCAAGCCCTTGATCGAAGCCAAAATGGAAGCAGCAGCTTCTGCCGAAATTATTGAGTGGTGCGCCGAAGAAGGTCGCCGCGTTTATGGTCGCCTTGTGCCGCCGCGTGCTATGAATGTGTCTGCTCAAGTGCACAAAGAGCCCGTCGGCATTGTGGCTGCGTTTACGCCTTGGAACTTCCCGATTAACCAAGTCGTGCGCAAGCTCTCTGCCGCACTCGCGACTGGTTGCTCGATTATTGTGAAAGCGCCAGAAGAAACGCCGGCATCACCAGCTGCGCTCATTCAAGCCTTTGTAGATGCTGGCGTGCCGCCTGGTGTTATTAGTTTGGTTTACGGTAGCCCAGCTGAAATCTCTAGTTACTTAATTCCGCATCCGCTGGTACGCAAGATTACATTCACAGGTTCAACCCCAGTAGGCAAGCAGCTTGCTGCTATGGCAGGCCAGTACATGAAACGCGCAACGATGGAATTGGGTGGTCACGCCCCCGTGATCGTTGCCGCCGATGCGGACATTGCGTTGGCACTTAAAACTGCTGGCACGATGAAGTTTAGAAACGCAGGTCAGGTGTGCGTCTCTCCTACGCGCTTCTTGGTTCACAACTCCATCAAAGCCGAGTTTGCCAAAGGCATGGTTGCTATTGCTGAGAAACTGCGTGTCGCCGACGGCATGACGGAAGGTGCTCAGATGGGGCCGCTTGCCAATTTCCGCCGCGTGACGGCTATGGAGCAGCTGACAGCTGATGCCCGCGCCAAAGGTGCGACGATCGCCACAGGTGGCGAGCGCATTGGGACCAGCGGTAACTTTTTTGCGCCTACCGTGATTACTGATTTGCCAATGAATGCTGATTTGCTAAACAATGAGCCGTTTGGCCCGATGGCAGCGATTCAAGGTTTTGATGATTTGGAAGAAGCGATTACGCAGGCGAATCGCTTGCCGTTTGGCCTTGCAGGCTATGCGTTTACGAGCTCGCTTAAAAACGCACATATTCTGAGCAAACAATTGGAAGTGGGTATGTTGTGGATTAACCAAGGCGGCATGGCATGGGCTGAAATGCCATTTGGCGGCATCAAGGATTCTGGCTATGGCTCCGAGGGCGGTACTGAAATCCTAGAGGCCTATGTCAACACGAAGGCCGTGTCTATCGTTTGTGTTTAAGGGGGACTGAATGAAACGTGCGTTTTTAATCGTCACGTTATTCATTGGCCAATTTGGTTGGCTAGCAAATGCTGCTCTTGCGCAAGCTAGTTCTGGTGTGAGTGAAAAGCCAATCAAAATTTTGGTTGGTTTCCCCGCTGGTGGCTCTGCCGATGTGGTTGCCCGTTTGCTTGCGCAACAGCTACCTGCGAAGCTCGGTGGTCAAAGCGTCGTTGTTGAAAATCTTCCTGGTTCTTCGGGTTTGATTGCCATCGAGGCAATCAAAAATGCCGATCCAGATGGCACTACTTTGTTTCTAACGCCCAGTGGTCCTATGGTGATTTTGCCGCATGTGTTTAAAAAAGCGAGCTTCGATCCTGCACGCAACTTAACACCAGTCAGTCAGTTAGTTGCCTTTCAATTCGCTGTGACATCCGGTCCCATGAGCCATGTAAAAAGTATGGCCGAGATGGTGAACAAAGCTAAAAGTGATCCGCGTACGGCTAGTTTTGCAACGCCAGGCACAGGGACTGTGCCGCAGCTTTTGGGGGTGATGTTGTCAGAAAAGATGCAAATTGAATGGCGGCACATGCCATTTCAAGGCGGCGCACCAGCTCTTAACGCTCTGTTAGGAGGACATGTGGGTTATGGAATTGATGTGATCTCAGAGATTTTGGAGGCACATAACGCTGGCAAGGTTCGCGCCATTGCTGTAACAGGGGCGCATCGTTCAGCACAATTGCCAGATGTACCGACATTGCGTGAGCAAGGCATTGCGATAGATGCCAGCGCATGGTTTGCAGTTTACGGTCCTGCCAAGATGCCTCTGCCCGTGCTGGCACGTCTCAATCGTGCAATTGTTTCAGTGATGCGAGAGCCTGCTACAAAAGCCAAGCTTGTTGGCATGGGTTTTGATGTGATTGGTAGCTCTTCTAGGCAATTAGCCGCGAGACAAAAAACGGATTTGCTGAAATGGGAAAAACCGATTGAGGCAATGGGATTTCAAGCAGATTAATTTTTTACTTCAATGAAAAAACCAAATATCCTTTTCATCGTAGCGGATGATCTCGGCTATGCCGACCTTGGATGCTATGGCGGACGCGGCTTTGACGGCACGGGTCGAGAGTCCGTTTCACCCGAATTAGACAAGCTTGCGGCTAATGGCATGCTTTTTACAGACGGGTATGCCAACTCACCTGTGTGCTCACCCACGCGCTTTGCGCTCATGACGGCGCGTTATCAATACCGACTGCGCGGCGCCGCCGAAGAGCCCATCAGCAGCAAAAGCCGCTGCTCGACAACGCTAGGGCTGCCGCCCGAGCATCCCACGCTGCCCTCAATGCTCAAGGGCGCGGGTTATGCCACGGCGCTCATTGGTAAATGGCATTTGGGTTTTGAGCCAAATTTTGGACCTCTTAAGTCAGGCTATGACGAATTCTTTGGTCCGCTGTCAGGCGGTGTCGATTACTTCACGCACTGTGATTCGCGCGGCGTGCATGATTTGTGGCAATCTGAAAAAGACATTGTGAAAGAGCGTTTTGAGTCGGGTTACCTAACTGATCTCATTACCGAGCGAGCGCTGGATTACGTCAAACGAAAAGACTCAAACAAGCCATTTTTTATCAGCTTGCACTACACCGCACCGCATTGGCCGTGGGAAACGCGTGATGATGCTGCTCTTGCCGAAGAAATCAGAGACAACATCTTCCATCTGCATGGCGGCAACATCCACAGCTATCGCCGCATGATTCATCATATGGATGAGGGGATTGGCCGCATTGCGCGTCTGCTCAAAGAGCGCGGTGAATTAGATAACACGCTTATCGTGTTCACCTCCGACAACGGGGGCGAGCGTTTTTCTGACAACTGGCCACTGGTCGGCGGCAAGATGGATTTGACCGAAGGCGGCATTCGCGTTCCCTACATCGCACATTGGCCTGCCGTCATCAAATCAGGGCAGGTGAGCAGTCAGCAGTGTTTGACGATGGATTGGTCTGCCACGATGCTAGAAGCCGCATCAGCTATGGCTTCTGAGCCATATCCTTTGGACGGTCAATCCCTATATGGCTTACTGGCGGATAGCTCAAAAACTTTTGAGCGCCCCATGTTTTGGCGCATGAACCACCGCAGCCAACGCGCCATGCGATTAGGCAATTTCAAATACTTACGCGTCGATGGACATGATTATTTGTTTGATTTGACACAAGATGCGCGAGAGCGTGCGAACCTTGGCAAGCACCAGCCTGAGAGGCTTGCAGCCATGCGTGATGCATGGGAAGCGTGGAATGTCACCATGCCCGCGATTCCAGAAGACGCAACCGTTAGCCTTGGCTATGGGCGTGCGGATATGCCGCAGCGCTAATGCATGACCTTAGCTTTTTGCTTGATCTGCCTCCAGCATCCGCGTAATCGTCGCTTCGTCATAACCTAATCCCTCAAGCACACAGCGTGTATGTTCGCCAAGTAGCGGAGCAGGCGATAGCGGTTCGAGAGCAGGATGATTTTTCCATTTAACGGGGCTCCCAACGCGCTTGATTTTTCCTTCAGTTGGATGGTCAATCTCGCGGATAAATCCTGTCGCCATATGGTGCGGATCATGCAGTAAGTCGTCAGCCGAGTTCATTGGCATGTTGGGGATATCGGCCTTACTCAGCAAGGTTTGCCAAGCAGCTGTTGTGCGGCTTTGCATGATGCGGCTGACCTGTGCATAGACCGCATCAATGTTGGCTGCGCGTGCACTGTGGGTGGCGAATATGGGGTCGGATTTGAGGCGTCCTGGCTCGCCAATCGCATCAAAGAAGCTGGCCCAATGTTTATCGTTATAGATAAGCACGCAAAGGTAGCCGTCAGCCGTTTTGTAGGGCTTGCGGTTGGGTGTCAATAGCCGCGCATAACCTGCATCACCCAAGGATGGCTCAAAGCTACGTCCTGCCATGTGGTCGCCCAGCACAAACTGCGTGATAGCTTCAAACATCGGCACGACGATGGCTTCTCCTTGCCATGCATCGCCTGCTCGTTCACGTGCAAACAAGGCCGTTGTGACAGCGTAGACCGCATGCAGGCCCGTGACGCGATCGGCCAAAGTGACGGGGGCGTAGCAAGGCTCTGGGCTACCATATTGCTGCATGAGCCACGGCACACCTGCCGCACCTTGGATAAGGTCGTCGTACGCGGGCTTTGCCGCATAAGGGCCGTCTTGATCGAAGCCGCAGCAACTGACATAAATAATGCGCGGGTTGACCTTGCGAACCGATTCAAAGTCTAGCCCGAGTCTTGCCATAGCGGCAGGGCGCACATTACTAATCAGCACATCACTACTGGATGCCATGCGGAGTAAGGCTTCTAGACCATCTTTACTTTTGAGGTCTAGCACCACACTTTGCTTGCCACTATTGGCGTGCAAAAAAATGTGACCCATGCCAGGGCTCTTCATCGGGCCGACGCTACGCATGTTGTCGCCGCCAGCCGTTTCGACTTTGATGACTTCTGCACCCATAGATGCCAAAATTTGCGTGGCAAAAGGTCCAAGCACGACGGATGTGAGATCAAGAATTTTGACGCCAGCAAGTGGCCCTGCTTGCATGGTCTTCGCTGTATCAGTCATGTGGGTGCTCATAGTGCGAGGCGTGTGTGTTTTGAATGTATTGGGGAGTGAGCGATCCAACAAGCATGCCAAGTACCGCCGCCAATACGCCAGCTAATTGAGCAGGAAGCCACGTCCCGATTGGGCTAGCGAGGCAAACAAGCCACAGACCAATGCCCATGCCGATAGCGGCTAAGGCGCCTTGCGTGGTTGCGCGTTTCCAATAGAGACCAAACACAAGCGGCACAAATGCACCGACCAAGGTGACTTGATACGCGCCCGAGACCATTTCATAAATCGACGTACCTTGCGAGGTGATGGCGTAAATTAAAACCAGTACGCTGAATGCGAGCACCGTGATACGCATGGTTTTTAGCTCGTGCGCATCGTCCATTTTGGGATTCCATTGCCGCCAAATGTTTTCGACAAATGTGACGCTAGGCGCAAGCAGCGTTGCGGATGCGCTGGACTTAATGGCGGAGAGGAGCGCTCCAAAAAATAACACCTGCATGACAAAAGGCATGTGCTGCATGATGAGGGTCGGGAGCACTTTTTGCGGATCGTCTTTTAAAAGCTGCGCCGTTTGCTCGGGCGCGATGATGAGGCTACTGACCACCAAAAACATCGGCACAAAAGCAAACAAGATGTAACAGATGCCGCCAATCAAAGGCCCCCGCGTGGCGGCATATTCGTTTTTGGCCGACATCACCCGCTGAAACACGTCTTGCTGCGGAATGGAGCCTAGCATCATGGTGATAGCGGCGGCGATAAAAAAGATGATGTCGTGCAGCGTGGGCTCAGGTAAGAAGCGGAACATGTCACGGCTAGAAGCAAGCGCAATTACCTTATCCGCACCGCCTGCTAGGGTTGAGGCAAATACAGCAATAACGGATAAGCCAATGACCAAAATAATCATTTGAATAAAGTCGGTGACCGCGACCGACCACATGCCGCCAAACAATGTGTAAGCCAAAATAGAGACTACACCAATCACCATACCGAGCTCAATGCTGATGGCGCCGTTACTGAGCAAGTTGAACACGAGACCGAGGGCAGTCACTTGCGCCGACACCCAGCCCAGATAAGACAACATGATGATGAGCGAGCACAGCACTTCGACTCGCGTACCAAAGCGTTCGCGGAAATAGTCGCTAATTGTGAGTAAATCGAGTTTGTAGAGTTTGGCGGCAAAAAATACACCGACAAAAATTAAACAAAAGCCCGCGCCAAACGGATCTTCAATCACTCCATTTAAACCACTGCCAACAAACTTGGCAGGAATCCCGAGTACGGTTTCCGAGCCAAACCATGTGGCAAACGTTGTGGTCACAATCATGGCGAGCGGCAAGTGCCTGCCCGCAATCGCAAAGTCAGCGGAGTTTTTGACGCGCCGCGCAGCAATGAGGCCAATGGCAATCGTGATGATGAGGTAGGCAAAGACGAGCGTGAGAAGCATGGCTACTTGCGTTTTAAAAACTCGTAAATGAGCAAGGGCAGTTGCGGCAAAATTTCGCGTATCAATTTTTTCCAACCCATTTGCTCGTTCATCCAATCTTCTAGAAATGGTTTAGCAGTCGTCCACAAATCTAGCTCAGGGTCTAGCTCTCTGGCCAGCCCTTCAACGTTCAGCAGTGTCTTTTGTAAGAGAACCAATTGCGGTTGAATCGCCACGTTAAAGCGGCGCGAAGTTTGAAAGAGTCTGAGTAACACCACGCCGAGCGAAATATCTTTGAGTGGCTTGCCAAAGTAAGGCTCGCAGCAGGTGCGGATAGCGGACTCTAACTGCTCGACGCGTACTGTTTTATCAACCCAGCCCGACTCGATGTGTAGCTCGGCTACACGGCGGTAGTCACGTCTAAAGAAAGCTAAAAAGTTATGCGCAAGATAGTCTTTGTCGGTTTTAGTGAGTGAGCCCACAATGCCAAAGTCATACAGAATCGGCGTTCCCAGCGTGCCTGGCGCTATGCTGACCGAGATATTGCCTGGGTGCATGTCGGCATGAAAGAAGCCATGGCGAAACACTTGGCTATAAAAAATAATGATACCGTCGCTCGCTAGTTTTTTGAGATTGACACCAGCCGCTTTGAGTGCAGCTGTCTGGCTAATCGGGACACCGCTCATGCGCTGCATCGTCATCACTTCTGTAGCACACAGGTC
>CANBRV010000049.1 GCA_947372005.1 Comamonadaceae bacterium
AATATGCCTTGCGTATTATTTCCTGCTGTAATACCAGAAATTATTAAGTTTCCGGCGCCACTATTTGTAAAACTCACGATATTGCTTGAAATCACAATACCCTGTGCGGCATTAGAATTTCCTTGGAATAATAATGTGCCATTATTCGCATTTGTAAATGGCACTGTGGCAGCCGCATCCATCTGGATACCGACACTGTTATTGGATGTTCCCAAAATGCTTGTTGACTGACCAGCTGATGTTAAAAAACTAAGATTGCTGCTTGCCGCAAATCTAACGCCAATCCCTGCATTAGAAATACCCGTTACATTACCGCCCAAGGTTTGGAAGCCACCCCCAAAATATAATGCTTCGGATCCCGCAGCCGTTCCGTTCAAATTGCCTGTAATTGTTTGATTACCGCCAGTGATCCAAACCGCCTGACTATTAGTTAAATTGCTAACACTAACCCCTTGAACTTGCCCAATAATTGTTTGCAAACCACCCGTAAATCCTACGCCACCGCCATCCAATCCACTTATAGCCGAACCTGTTACATTACCATTAATTAATGCATTGCCGCCAAACATTACCCCCTGTGATGCGCCTACGCCCAAAAGATCGCCATTTATTGTTGTATTGGATACAGTAAAAAAGTTAATGGCTCCGCCCACGCTACTTGATGCGCAAGTGGCGCTTCCTGTCACCGTGCCGTTAATCGTTTGGTTGCCGCCCGCAAAACCAACTCCCCACGCCGCCGTAGATTGACCATAAACACTGCCCCACATAGTTTGATTTCCACCAGTGAAGTTAACGGCGGTCATATTTCCAACGCTTCCAGCTGGACCAACACCAGCATATCCAGTTATATTGGAGCTTGCATTCAACGCCTTAATCTGGCCAACAATAGTAATAGCCTCGACCGTGCCATTCGACATATTAGCCGAATTTGCGTATAGCCTTAACGCTGCACCATTTGTATCTATTGATGAGTTAAAGGACAAGACAATGCTACCGTTACCCTTATTCCCACTATCTGCCGTTAAATTAATACCAAGACTCGCATTATTGGTGGCAGATATATTGCTATTTACAGTAATAGAGCCGTTAGCCAATAAAGTTAAATTAGTCAGCGCAACCGTTGAGTTCGTTTTAATAATGTCGCCATTAACTGTAATATTTCCTTTGGCGGCGCCTGTTGCAATACTATTGGTTGTCGTCACCAAAACATTCGTTGTGTTCAGCGCATTAACAATCGCGGCATTACTTACTGTGCTAGTGGCAACATTGGACGTATTTTGAAAAATCGTGAGACTGGCATTTGTAGTATTGGCCGTTGTACCAGCTGTGGCATTAATCGTAATGTCAGTTGGGTCAATCAACCACTGACCCGCACTCCCCTTAGCTGCGCCATTGATATTGCCATTAATACTAACTAACCGCCCAGACGTTTCTATAAAACCGCCACTACCATTGCTACTAGAAATATCAATATTGGCACCGTCTTGTACAACTGTTTGTGCAGCCATCGAGAAATTGAGCAGTGACGTAACCTTATTCAGATTGTCGCCGCCAATAATGACTACGCCGCCGCCAGCATCACCCGAGGCGTCCACCGTGCTATTCGTTGTAAGGGCAACATACTGACCCGCCATGATGACGGTACCGCCCTTATTGCCACCCTTGCCCGACACATCTAGAGTCCCGCGATTGATAACTGCACCCTCATCACCACCGTCCAAAATGATGACGCCGTTTTTGCTGCTCATGCTGCGCGCTCTGATAATGCCCTCGTTATTAACCACGCTATCAAGCAACGTATCTTTACCCCTAGCAGTTAAAAAGACTTGGCCCCCGTCGGCAACAATGAGCCCTTTGTTTTGTACTAAAGCATTGGCAATCGCGCCCGTAACCTGAACACTCAAAAGCTGACCGTTATCTAAGCTAAGACCCAGTGTCTGACCTGCAGCCAAAGTAATTGAACCGCCATTAGCAATAATAGTCCCGTCGTTTGTGACTTTGTCTGCGTGCAACACGACATAGCCCCCTCCAGACCCATTTCCCGTAGCAGTAATCACGCCCTGGTTAATAACACCAGCCATTGATGCACCAGAAAAAGTGTAGTTATTCGCATTAATCTGTGCGTCACTGATGTCTTTAGTCGTAGCCACCAAAGCACCCACCTGCACTTGCGCCCCTTGACCAAACATCACTCCATTGGGGTTAATCAAAAAGACCTGCCCATTGGCTTGCAAATTCCCATAGATTTGCGACTGGCTGTTACCAATAACACGATTAATGGCGACCGACGAGCTGCTAGGCTGGTTAAAAATAACCGTATTGCTAGCGCCAATGCTGAAGGAATTCCAGTTCGCACCAAGGACATTGCTACCCTGGTTAATCGTCATCGTATTGCCGCTAGTCGTAATCGTGCCACTACCTTTGGTAATCGAGCCGCCTGTCGGCAAAACAGATTGCGCAAAACTTTTCGTTGTAAACGCGGCCGTGCCAGCAAAGGCCATAGCGATCGCAAACGAAATGCCCGCAAGATTTGATCCGCCAACACCCAGCAGAGCAGAGCCGCTCGCCAAGCCATATTCTGTATGGCTTTCGCCAAACCCGCGCGCAGGCGCACCCGCCGTATCGCCGGCATTTTTGCCTTGCGATACAGTCGTTTCAGCTACGGCCACCAAAGCGCCGAATCTTTTGCTGAACACTAAGCGGTATAGGTTCTTGTTCACGTCAAGTTATTCAAATTCTTGAATATTTATTAGCTTAAGCTTTTTAAGGCAAAGAAAAATCTAGTTCGAGTTGATTTCAAATAAGAGAATTAAAGTTTACTTTTTGCATTGTACATAAGAATGCTTATTCTTGGCCATTGGTCGTAAAAAACCAACAGCTTTATTTTTCACTTAAAATCATGTGGCTTACTCACATAACATGAACTCAATTACCACCAAAAACCACACCTCTTTTGCGCCTGCAGCTAACTCTTCTATCGGGCAAGCAATTCGCGATTTGAGCAATCAATTTGGGCAAAAATGTAGTACTTCATTAGTAATTCGAGAGCAGCACGGGCGCGATGAGTCATCCTTCTCGGTGCCGCCTCCTGATGCGGTCATTTTTGCCGAGTCAACCCAAGATGTTGCAAGCGCAATTAGCACGTGTGCAAAGCACCGCGTCCCCGTTATTGCTTTTGGTGTTGGCTCTTCTTTGGAGGGGCATTTGCTTGCTATTCATGGTGGTGTGAGCGTTGACGTATCGCGCATGAACAAGGTTTTGGCAATACACGCCGAAGACCTAACGGTCACCGTACAACCAGGCGTGACGCGCAAAGCGCTCAACGAAGCCATCAAACACACGGGGCTTTTCTTCCCTATCGATCCAGGCGCCGATGCGTCTATTGGCGGAATGTGCGCTACGCGGGCTAGCGGCACAAATGCCGTGCGCTACGGCACGATGCGTGAAAACGTTTTGGCACTCGAAGTCGTAACGGCCAATGGAGAAGTCATCCGTACAGGCACTCGTGCAAAAAAAAGCAGCGCAGGTTATGACCTCACACGCCTGATGGTTGGCAGCGAAGGTACGCTGGGATTAATGACTGAAATTACACTAAAAGTGTACCCATTGCCAGAGGCAATTAGTGCGGCAATTTGTAGCTTTCCCAGTATAGAGGCGGCTGTTCGCACCACGATCCAGATCATTCAAATGGGCATTCCAATTGCTCGCGTCGAACTGATTGATTCAAACACGGTTCGGATGCTTAATAAGTATTCAAAACTCAATTTGCACGAAGGCGCCATGCTGCTCATGGAGTTTCACGGCTCCCCTGCCAGCGTTAAGGAGCAGGCTGAGGCAGTACAAGAAATTGCATCCGACCACTCGGGGCAAGCATTTGAGTGGGCCACCACGCCCGAAGATCGCACACGCCTATGGACAGCAAGGCACAATGCCTACTTTGCAGGTGTGCAAAGTCGCCCAGGTTGCAAAGTGATTTCAACCGACACCTGTGTTCCTATTTCTCGCCTTGCCGACTGTTTGCTCGACTCTGTTGCTGAAGCGGATGCCTCCGGCATCCCCTATTTTTTAGTCGGTCACGTTGGCGATGGCAACTTTCATTTTGGCTATTTACTTGACCCCAATAATGCACAGGAACGCGAAACTGCCGAAGCGCTTAATCACAAGTTAGTGAAGCGCACACTTTCACTAGAGGGCACGTGTACAGGTGAGCACGGCGTTGGCCTGCATAAAATGGATTTTCTTATTGAAGAGACTGGCGCTGGCGCGGTGAGCATGATGCGCGCGATTAAAAAAGCGCTAGATCCTCTAGGAATTATGAACCCAGGAAAAATATTTGCGGCATAGACTCCGCAAATACCACCTAGCTTTTCATCTTCAGCTTATCAATTAAGCCATTGAGCTCATCCAAAGAGCCAAAGCCAATTGTTACCTCTCCCTGTTCATAAACGCGTCCACTTCGCTTAACGCGCTTTTTGATTTTGATCTCAACCGTTGCGGCCAACAAGTCGGCCAACTCATCTTCTACTCGCTTGATATCGCGGGATTTATCGGCCTTAGGACGACTAGGCCTCAGCGCAAATTCAGCGCTAATTTTTTTAACCAAACTCTCCGCTTCGCGTACAGACATTTTTTTGCCCGTGATTTGATTTGCTGCCGTAATTTGCGTCGCCTTATCGAGCGCTAACAAGGCTCGCGCATGGCCCATATCAAGGTCGCCAGCAACCAGCATGCCCTGCACAGGTTCCGCCAAATTAAGCAGTCTAAGCAAGTTGGAGGCTGCGCTACGCGAACGCCCCACAGCACTGGCGGCGGCCTCGTGAGTGAGCCCAAACTCTTTAATTAGACGTTGTAATCCTTGAGCTTCTTCAAGAGGATTCAAATCTTCACGCTGCATATTTTCAATAAGCGCCATCGCAGCAGCGGCTTCATCTGGCACATCCCGCACCAAAACGGGTACCGAGCTAAGACCTGCTAATTTAGCAGCTCGGAATCGCCGCTCCCCTGCAATAATTTCATACTCTGCTGGCGCACCCGCTGGCAAGCGGCGAACCAAAATCGGCTGCATCACGCCTTGCAGCTTAATACTTTCTGCTAGCTCATAAAGAGCCCCTTCATCCATGTGCGTACGTGGCTGGTACTTTCCCGCAACCATTTGGTCAAGATTAAGCAGCCCCGTGCCAGCCCCGCTATCTGCGGCCGCGCCAACAACAGCTGCATCGATTGCGATGGGTCCAAGCAAAGCCTCTAAGCCGCGTCCCAAGCCTTTTTGTTTTTTAACTACCATTTCATGCTTCCCAAAACTTTTAAATTACATCTTTTTAATACGTTCAACCATCTCGGCAGCAAACGCCACATACGCTTGCGAGCCTTTGGCCGCGCCATCAAATACAACCCCAGGCAACCCATAACTAGGGGCCTCGGCCAAGCGCACATTACGAGGAATCACGGTATTAAAAACTTTATCTGCAAAATGCGCTTTGAGCTGATCACTCACCTGCACTTGTAGTGTGATGCGTGGGTCAAACATCACCCGAAGCAAACCAATAATTTGCAAATCCTTGTTCAAATTAGCGTGCACTTGTTTAATCGTATTGACCAAATCGGTTAGCCCTTCGAGCGCAAAGTACTCACACTGCATAGGAACAATCACCCCATTAGCACAGCACAAGCCGTTTAGAGTCAGCATAGAGAGCGATGGTGGGCAATCAATCAAAATGAAGTCGTACTCAGCGCTTACGACGGCCAAGGCCGCCTTTAGACGCGCCTCACGGCGCTCTACTGCCACTAACTCAACCTCAGCGCCCGCTAGTTCACGGTTGGCGCCCAAGACGTCATAGCCACATTTTTCGCTAGGCATTCTCGCCTCAGCAACGGTCGCCTCTTCCAGCAACACATCGTAAATCGTGTACTTGAGCTCTCGCTTATCAACTCCTGAGCCCATGGTCGCATTGCCCTGCGGATCAAGATCCACCATCAAAACGCGTTGGCCTATTTTGGCCAAGCCAGCGGCCAAATTGACCGTCGTGGTCGTCTTACCAACGCCGCCCTTTTGATTTGCGACGCAAAAAATTTTTGCCATTTATATATCCTCTTTACTATTGTTTTTCTATTTTTAGTTCAAAAATCTATGGCCAATTTAATACCAAACCCAATCAAAAAAACACCCGCCAACCTGCTCAAAGCGCTAATAAACAGAGGGCTCGCGCGGAGTCTTTGCCCCGCGTAATGCACGATCAGCACCACAGCAAAACAGTAAACAAAACCTAAAACGGCTATCGTTGCCGCCATCACACCAAACGTCATCAAGCCTTGATGCCGCACTGGATCCACAAACTGCGGGAAAAACGCCACATAAAACATCACGGCTTTGGGATTCAGCAGTGTAATCAACATCGTTTGCTTAAAATACTCACCTGCTCGAATCTCTATTGCCAACTTATCGCCTCGTTTGGCTCCCAACATCTTAAAACCAAGCCACGCCAAATAAACCGCCCCAACAATCTGCAAGCCTTTAAAAACAGCCGGATTAGCCGCCAATGTTGCAGCCGCCCCAGCGACCGCTAGCCAAAGCAAAATCTGATCCCCTAGCAGCAACCCAAACACCGAAGCCAAACCACCGCGCAAGCCGCCCGTACCAGCCGAAGAAACGAGAGCCAAATTTCCAGGGCCAGGAATAAAAAGCAGCAAAATAAACGCCGCAACAAAAGCGGCGTAATTAGTAATTCCAAACATGTGGGGCTAGTGTACCCGCATCCAAACTAAGCAGCGATCTTCATTTAAATCAGGAACACGGAGCTGTTCCACGTGAAACACGGAAACCTGCCCAGGCAAAGCGGCCGCCTCTGTGTTCGCTGTTTTTGCCTTCATTGCCATCCAAGCGCCCGAGTTGGGGGCCAGCAAACTTGCAGTCAAGCCCACAAAATCTTGGAGCGTTGCAAAGGCTCGGCTGGTAACAACATCAAAGCCGCCCTTCACATCGGCGGGCAACATCTGCTCGACTCTTGCATGAACACCGCGTAAATTGGCAAGGCCAAGGGCTAGGGCTACTTGCTGAATAAATGCCGCCTTTTTTCCCACCGTATCGACACACAAAACGGAAATGTGCGGGCAACAAATCGCAATCACAACGCCGGGCAGGCCCGCGCCCGCGCCCACATCTAATAGTCGATAGGCCTTGCTGACAACCGCCTGCAAGCCGTCTAAGTGTCGCTGAAGCGGTGCAACAACGGCTAGCGAATCAAGCAAATGATGCGTGAGCATCTCGCCCGCATCGCGAATAGCGGTAAGGTTGTACACCTTGTTCCACTTGGCAATCATCGCCAAATAATCTAATAATTGTTTTTGCTGATGCTCAGACAAATCGAGTGCAAGCTCAGCCAAGCCCACCCGCAATTTTTCTGCGAGCATCATTCGGCCAAGCTGGCGGCTTTTGCCTTTTTAAGACGCCCTTTTTTTAGGTGGATTTGTAAGAGCGAAATGGCCGCCGGTGTTACGCCCGAAATACGCCCCGCCAAACCCAAAGTTTCAGGGCGGAATTTTGCAAGCTTTTGCCGAACCTCGATGCTCAAGGCGGAGACCTCAGAGTAGTCAAAGTCAGGTGGCAGCTGAATGCCCTCGTTCGTGGCGGCACGCTCCACCTCGCCCTGTTGGCGCTGAATATAGCCTGAGTATTTGGCAGCAATTTCAACCTGCTCAATGACTGATTTATCAAAGTCAGAGGCGCCAGCCGTAGCACCAACATCTGGCGAGCGGTGCCGCACGCCATCTACCCTCGCCATCTCCATCAAAGCCTCGTAACTAACACCTGGGCGGCGCAACAAATCTGCAAGGCTGTATTCGTGCTCCATCGCCTTACCCAAAACACGGGCGGACTCTTCAGTCGCCACCGTTTTGGGGCTCACCCATGTAGACTTGAGGCGCTCTGTTTCACGTGAAACAGCATCTCGTTTTCGGCAATATGCAGCCCATTGCTCATCGCCAACCAAGCCCAGCTCGCGCCCTTTTTCGGTCAGCCTTGCGTCGGCGTTATCTTCACGAAGTTGCAGGCGATACTCGGCGCGACTGGTAAACATACGATAGGGCTCGGTCACGCCCTTGGTAATAAGATCGTCCACCAACACGCCCAGATAGGCCTCATCGCGACGCGGCAACCACGCCTCTTTGCCCTGCACTTGCAGTGCCGCATTCATGCCAGCAAACAAGCCTTGCGCCGCCGCCTCTTCATAACCCGTCGTTCCATTAATCTGCCCAGCAAAAAACAATCCGCCAATCTGCTTAGTTTCGAAACTAGTTTTAAGTGAGCGCGGATCAAAGTAGTCGTACTCAATAGCATAACCAGGGCGCAAGATGTGTGCGTTTTCTAGGCCTTGCATGGAACGCACCAAGCCCAACTGGATATCAAACGGCAAGCTGGTTGAGATGCCATTTGGATAGTATTCGTGCGTGGTTAAGCCTTCTGGCTCTAAGAAAATTTGATGGCTTTCTTTGTCAGCAAATCGATTGATTTTGTCTTCGACACTTGGGCAATAGCGCGGGCCCACACCTTCAATCTTGCCTGTAAACATGGGGCTACGGTCAAAGCCAGAGCGAATAATGTCATGTGTGCGTTCATTGGTGTGCGTGATGTAGCACGGCATTTGCTCAGGGTGCATCGCCGCATTGCCCATAAAACTGAACACGGGCATTGGTGTATCGATCACGCCATCATTATTCTCCATGCCATCGCCAGGCTGACGCAGGCATTTGGAAAAATCTATGCTACGACCGTCGATGCGCGGCGGTGTACCCGTCTTCAGCCGACCTTGCGGCAGCTTGAGCTCTTTAAGCCGGCTTGATAGGCTAATGGCAGGAGGGTCACCCGCCCTACCCGCTTGGAAGTTTTGCAGCCCAATGTGGATGCGGCCATCTAAAAACGTGCCCGCCGTCAGCACCACCGTCTTAGCCGGAAATCGAATACCGCTTTGCGTTACCGCACCCGTCACACGCTCCGCACCATCAATATGCTCAACAATAAGGTCATCGCACGCTTGCTGGAAAAGCCATAAATTAGGTTGATTTTCTAAGCGATGGCGAATGGCAGCCTTATACAAAATGCGGTCAGCTTGAGCCCTCGTCGCGCGTACAGCAGGGCCTTTGCTTGAGTTCAAAATCCGAAACTGAATGCCCGCTTCATCAGTGGCAATGGCCATCGCACCGCCTAGCGCATCGACTTCTTTGACGAGGTGACCCTTGCCAATGCCGCCAATACTGGGGTTGCAGCTCATCTGGCCCAACGTTTCGATATTGTGTGACAAGAGCAGCGTCTTGGCGCCCATGCGTGCCGACGCTAACGCGGCCTCAGTGCCAGCATGGCCGCCGCCAACGACGATCACATCAAATTGTTTGGGATATTGCATCCCGTGATTTTAACTTTTTACCGCAAACATCAAGCCGGCACGCAATCCACTGCTTTGCCCCTCCTCGCCGTTTGCAGCCTGCAAAATAAATTTAGCGCCTAACAGCTCGGCATAGCGGGACACAATAGCAAGCCCCAACCCAACACCCCGCCCGATATTGGTCATGCTACGCGCATCGCTCGCCTGCGCCCAACGCCCTTTGTAATGACTGGCCTCTTGCTGTGTTAAGCCGCGTCCGTTATCGGTCACGGTCAAGTGGATTTCAGACCCCGCCTGCACCACTGAAACCGTAATTTTGGGATTTGCATCCGCCCTACCATAACGAAAAGCGTTATCAATTAAATTATCTAAAACTGCATCCACCAATACGCGATGCGCAAATACCAGCAGAGGCTGCGAGCCCTCAACGCCTTCTGCACCCAAGTCCACCTGCAAATTATCTGCAAGCGACAAGTGGCGCAGCGTTGCCGCGCGTGCGACCTCCGTCAAATCTAACTTTGTAAGCGGCACGCTATGCCGCGCCTCATCGGCAAAAGCCAAAGCCAACAATTGATCGATTAAATGACTAGCATGGTCCGCGCTCATCAACAACTTTTTCATGCGCTCTTGTATGGCTGCATCAGCACTCAATGTGAGCGCATGCTCTGCTTGTAAACGAATGCCAGAAAGCGGCGTCCTAAGTTCGTGCGCAACATTTCCTGAGAACTCGCGCTGCGCTGCAATCCCCAATTGCAAGCGATCAAACAAAGAGTTCATCGCGGCACCAAGGTGTTCAATGTCCATGGTTGTGGCGCCCACTGTCAACGCAGGCGGAACATGCCGTAAATCCGCAAGATCACGCTGCTCCACTGCACTTCGCAGTGCCGACAACGGCTCTAAGTCTTGCTCTACGCGGCGGCGCAACCACCAGGCCAGCAGCACAAGCAAAATCACCTGCGGCGCAAAACCCGCCATCAAAAGTCGACTCAACAAACGATTGCGGCTATCTGTGGTTTGGGCAACCACCACCACAAAGGGCTCGGATTGTGTTTTGTTTAGCGACACAATTCGAACAGCACGGCCCAAATACGTACCATCCGTCCAACTAGGCGGCGCTGTCGCATCAATAATCAATCCTTGCTCGCCTTGTACAAGCTTGGGTGGTCGAAGCGCAGCATGGCCCGCCAGTAAGCGGCCATCAGCACGCCAAAGCGCAAAATAATTTGACTCCGTTTGATCAAATAACACGGCACGCATCTCCGCGTCCGTCAAGCTCAAACTAAGCCCCGTCATCGGATCACTCCGCACCTGAGCCGATAGGGCGTGTGCATCATCCAGTAACGATCGATCGTAGGCTTGCGTTGTAAAGTAATAGGCAAAGCCAATCACGATGGCCGAGCCCAGCGCCCACGTCAACACCAACGGCCACAAGACGTGGCGCAAAAGCTTGTAGCGTAAAGATGGCTTACGTTTAGCTGCTGGCGTTAACATCAAAAATCACCTCCTGCTGCACACGATAACCTAAACCACGAACCGTCACAATAGCGGCGCCCGTACCCACCATACGCTTACGCAAACGCGAAATAAACGACTCTAGTGCATTGTCACCAAGGGCCTCATCTGTATCTGAAAGCTTGTCTGACAGCATTTTTTTACTCACCACTCGCCCCAAAGGTGAGAGCAGCTCTACCAAAACCTCATACTCCCGCGCAGGCAGCGTCCAATCAACATCATCGCAATAAATACGGCGAGCACGGCGATCTAGTTTTAATCGCCCAATCACCACTATATCGTCAGCGCCCACCGTGCGCCTAACAAGCGCTCGCAGTCTTGCCTCCACCTCTGCCATCTCAAACGGCTTGCCAACGTAGTCATCTGCACCAGCATCCAAGCCAGCAATACGCTCGTCGGTGCGGTTACGCGCAGTCAAAACAATAACAGGCGTTTTATCGCCTCGCAGGCGAGCCTCGCGCAACGCAGTCAGACCAGAGCCGTCGGGCAAATTGAGATCCAACAGAACCGCATCAAACGATTGCACGCGCCACCAATGTTGCGCAGCAGCCACACTAGACGCGCCCTCCACACGGTGCCCTAAAGCCAATAAGTTTTGGGTCATTACCTCGTGCAGCGCTGGGTCATCTTCAACCAAAAGTATTCTCATAGCGTCAAAGGGTCAGGTGTTGGTCAGGTACAAACAGATACAAATGCGTCCTATGAGGATACTCCACAAAAACTATCGCTACTCTCTTGCGTGTATCGCACTGGCTATCAGCAACGCCTTTGCACAAACACCCAAAGAAATCACGCTACCAGAAAC
>CANBRV010000050.1 GCA_947372005.1 Comamonadaceae bacterium
TCGTAGCCATTCGCATCAAACTTTGAGGTCAAACGCTGCACCAAGCGCGGCATCACGTTGGCGACACCGCTGACGGCTCCGTTGCTACCTTGCTCGGCCATGATGCGCAAGTGCGTCTCGTTGCCCACCCACACTTGCATAGCGTGCGAATTTTTTGCAAACGCAAGCGATCCGTCCTTGTCGCCGCTACTGTCCTTGATGCCGATAAACGTATTCGGATATTGCGCTGTCAGTACATCTACAGCCCGTTGTGTGAGATTGACATAAGCAACCTGCAGTAAGTGATAGAGCACCATCCGAGCGGTTGGCACTTGATCAATTACAAAACGATACGAATCAATCACACCTTGATCTGTGATGCTCTTCAAAAAGAACGGCGGCAGCATCAAGCAGCCGTGCGCACCCACGCTCGTGGCGTGGCGCGTGAGAGCAACCGTATCAGGCAGCGCCGCGCAACTGGTCGAGACCAGAATACGGTTGGCAGGCACGCCGCGAGCAATCAAGCCGTCTATGGCTGCGATGCGTTCAGTCACGGTAAATGAAGGGCCTTCGCCCGTGGTGCCAAACGGTGTCACACCCATGCAGCCCGCATCCAGCAAGGATTTGGCGTGGGAAGCGAATGAGTCGATGTTGATAGAGAGATCAGCGTTGAGCGGCGTGAGCAATGCAGGCCAAACTCCTTGGTGAGGAATGTGAGTAGATGTATTCATACCTAGAATCATAGCTATGCAACTTCAAGAAATATTATTCAACCAAGGTTTTGGCACACGCCGCGTCTGTGCAGGCCTTATCCAGAAAGGCCTGGTCAGCATCAAGCCGCTACAAGCCACAACTGACGAGGCCTTTAGCGTTGTGAGTGAATCAGATTTAGAGCTCGGCCCTGAGGGCTTGCAGTTTAAAGTGAGCGGCGTACCTGGTTTGCCGGATTTAGTGTGGTCTTACGCGGAACGCGCCTACATCGTGTTTCACAAACCCGCAGGGCACGAGTGCTCGCACAAAGCCTCGCATTGGCCGACGATTTATAGCTTGCTCCCAAGTCCGCTTCGGCTGCGTCCGCAAAAGTCGGCGATTCAAGGCGTACAGGCAATTGGGCGCTTAGACCAAGACACAACGGGCTTGTTGATTCTGACTGACGATGGTGCGCTCATTCACAAACTCAGCTCACCCAAGCATCATGCGCCCAAGGTGTACGAGGTGACAACAAAGCACCCCATCGACGAGAAGCAAGTCGCGCGGCTGCTAGCAGGTGTGGTGCTAGACGATTCACCCAAGCCCGTGCTGGCTGCCGCTTGCGAGGCTGTGGGAGAACTCGGGGTGACGACGCATTTGCGCCTCACATTGACGGAAGGCAAGTATCACCAAGTCAAACGCATGATTGCCGCTGTGGGTAACCGCGTTGAGGGCTTACATCGCTCGCAAATGGGGGCTTTCAAGCTGCCTAAAGATTTAGCGGCAGGACAATGGCGATGGCTTAATTCGACGGAACTGGAGTCTCTGTCGGCTCAGTAACATCCGATTCGTCTTCGTCTGTATCACTTACCACCTCGCCACGCAATTTAGCTTGCTTTTTTTCTTCTTTTTTAGCTTTTTTAGCAAGGTCTTTTTGGCGCTTGATAAACGCATAGTTAGGGGTTGCCATAGTAAAACCTTATCTTTTTATGTAAAAAATCTGCTTCTCAATTAAGTAGCCATATCGCTTATTGTGTAGCCATATCTTGCACGATAGGTTTATATTTATTGGTCATAATGTACCAATGAGCGAGGACAATGAACTAATTGAAAATAAATTGCGACTACGCATTTTGGCAGCTGCCTTGCTATGCCTAACAATTATTTGGGGCGCTGCTTATTTTGAATTGGGTCGTAGCCACGATAGCATTGCACAAGAAGCAGAAGTAAAAACCGTTTTTCAAGCGCGTGTGTTTGCTGAAAATTCGCGGTCCACGATTAAGCGTATCAACGAAATTCTGCTCGACACCAGAACTCACTGGAATGGCGACCAGAAATCATTTGCAAAAATTGCTCAACGCAGTCAAGAAAGCTTACGCGATATCACATTTCAATTTACTGTCATTGATCGCGATGGTTTCGTTGCATTTTCCAGTCTAGAAAAATTAGCTAAAAAAGTAGATTTGAATGATCGCGCTCACTTCAATGTGCATGAGAAGTCGCCAACAAAAGATCAGCTATTTATTAGTGTTCCGCTAATCGGAAAAATTTCAAAAAAATGGTCGATACAGTTTACAAGGCCTATTTTTAAAAACAATATTTTTAATGGCGTCCTTGTTATATCCGTTAGCCCAGAAGTATTTGCTCAGTTTTCTCAAGCCATCAATATTGACATCAATGGCACCATGACAATGATTAGGGATACAGGTGAGATCATGGCTCGTTACCCTACTAGCGATCTAAGACTTGGGCAGGTTGCGACTAGCTTTCCTCTACTTCAACTTTTATCTGGCACCTTTTGGCGACCCTCAAAATCTGATGGTGTAGAGCGTCTATATGGTTACTACAAACTCCCAGAATATGGGTTAATCTTTTCAGTGGGCGTGCCTGCTGCTACGGTACTCTCACCCTATCAAAAAAGTCGAAAAACTGTACTTGCTGTTGCCCTTGCAATCAGTGCACTTACAATTTTTTTACTTTATCAATTGCTGCGTTCATTGCTTGCATCCGAAAGACTGCAGCGCGATTTGGAGCAAGCAAAGGCAAAGGCAGAAGAAGCAAATCAAGCGAAAAGCCAGTTTTTAGCGAATATGTCGCATGAAATTCGAACGCCAATGAATGGTGTTTTGGGTATGGCTAACTTATTATTGGATAGCAAATTAGAACCTGAGCAACTCATTTTTGCGCGCAATATAGCGCACTCTGGTGAAGCACTCCTCTCCATCATTAACGATATTTTGGACCTATCCAAAATTGAAGCTGGACATATGGAGTTTGAAATCCATCCGTTTTCTATCAGCGCACAAGTTAACTTCGTGTACTCCACGCTGAGCATCAATGCTGAAAACAAGAAAATTGGATTTCGAGTGGAAATCCCACCCGAAGTTGATCTTTATTATTTAGGTGACAGTCTTCGCATCCGTCAGGTTATCTTTAATCTTTTAGGCAATGCAATCAAATTTACGAAGGACGGGGAAGTTGTCATCAAAGTCCGTGAAATTTCAAATGGATTACGCTTCGAAATTACCGATACAGGTATTGGCATATCGGCGCACTCGCTAACCAAAATTTTTTCACGCTTTGCACAGGTCGACTCATCCACATCTAGGCAATTTGGCGGTACAGGATTAGGCTTAGTCATTTGTAAACACCTCGTTGAAGGCATGGGAGGTGAGATTGGCGCAACAAGTAAACCAGGCGAAGGAAGTTGTTTCTGGTTTAACCTCCCGCTGCCAAAGGCACCGCCAGGATCGGAAATACCTGGGCATGAAATCAAACTAGAAGAAACGCTAGAGCAATCAGGAAAATTTAGCGTCATTCCCTCTGTAACGATAAAAACGGTACCTGAGCAAGAGACCAATGCCTCAGGGGGCGTAGCGTCAGACGAAGCTGATTCAGCTACAAATGCTCCAATATTGCTAGTTGAAGATCATCCGATCAATCAAAAACTTGCGTTGGTGCTTTTGTCAAGGTTAGGTTACGCGGTCGATTTAGCGCAAGATGGAAAGCAAGCTGTAGAGGCAGCTGAAAACAAGTCATATGCGCTCATCTTGATGGATATTCAAATGCCAAATATGAATGGTTTTGATGCCACGAGGCTGATTCGAAATGGCAATGGCCCTAACGCAAGCACGCCCATTGTTGCGTTGACAGCCAATGCAATGAAAACCGACAAAGACGCTTGCTTAGATGCTGGAATGAATGACTTCATAACAAAGCCATTTACGAAGGAAGCCTTAGTGAGTTGCTTGCGGCGCAATCTTTCAAAATAAGGAAAAGAAAAAGCCCCGTCAATTTTTGAAAATTAACGGGGCTTTTAAATGATTGGTGCCTCGGGACGGAATCGAACCGTCACACCTTTCGGTACCGGATTTTGAGTCCGGCGCGTCTACCAATTCCACCACCGAGGCACGCGAGCCAGCAATTATATCTGACTACACTATTGACTATGAAGATGCACACTTATCCCACTATTGCAGACACCATTGGCAACACACCGCTCGTCGCATTACAACGCTTGCAAGCCACGCAAAACAAGACTCGTGGCAATGTCATTCTTGGCAAGATGGAGGGCAACAATCCTGCGGGTTCGGTCAAAGATCGCCCTGCACTGTCGATGATTGCGCGCGCCGAAGAACGCGGCGATATTAAGGTGGGAGACGTGCTGATTGAAGCCACCTCGGGCAACACAGGTATTGCGCTGGCCATGGCCGCGGCTATTAAGGGCTACCGCATGGTGCTCATCATGCCCGAGGACGCCAGCGTGGAGCGCGTGCAAACCATGAAGGCATTTGGCTCCGAAGTCATCTTGACCCCGAAAGCCGTTGGTATGGAAGGTGCGCGTGACCTCGCTGACAAGATGGCGTTAGAGGGCAAGGGCGTGGTGTTAGATCAGTTCGCCAACAAAGATAACCCGCGCATTCACTTTGAAACCACGGGCCCCGAGATTTGGGAGCAAACAGGCGGACGCATCACGCACTTTGTGAGCGCCATGGGAACCACGGGCACGATTACGGGTGTCTCGCAGTTTTTGAAGTCAAAAAATCCGGCCATTCGAATCATTGGCGCGCAGCCAACAGAAGGCTCAAAAATTCCGGGCATCCGCAAATGGCCGACTGAATATTTGCCCAAAATTTATGACCCCACTAACGTGGATGAATTGGTTTACGTCACGCAGGCGGACGCAGAAGATATGTGCCGCCGCTTAGCACGCGAAGAAGGTATTTTTGCAGGCGTGTCGGCAGCAGGTGCTTGCTGGGTTGCGCAGCAAATTGCGAGCAAGGTAGAAAACGCCACCATCGTGTTTGTGGTGTGCGACCGAGGTGATCGCTATCTATCGACGGGCGTTTTTCCTGCGTAGGTTTTGGCCGTGCAAGGTTTCATAGAGCACGTTTGGATTCACCCTGAGCGAGCGGATAACCCGCTCGTCGTCTTTTTGCACGAAGGGCTTGGCTCGGTAGCGCTGTGGCGTGATTTTCCCAATCGGTTTTGCGACGCTTTGAACGTGCGCGGCCTCGTCTTTTCCCGCAAGGGCTACGGGAAATCAACGCCACGCAAGCCTGATGAGTGTTGGCCTGCGGACTTTATGCATCAGCAAGCCATTAGCTTTTTACCTGCATTTTTTGAGTCGCTTGGCATTGATGCCGAACGCGAACCGCCCATTCTTTTTGGGCACAGCGACGGCGCAACGATTGCACTCATTTACGCCGCCACCTACCCTGCCCGCGTGCACAGCGTGATGGCACTTGCACCGCACGTCATGATTGAAAGTGTCACGATTGAGGCTATCCGCCAAGGCAAAATCGCGTATGAAACACCCAGCACGCAGCTCAAAACAAAACTAGCTCGCTACCACGCCGATGTGGATTCCGCCTTTTATGGCTGGTGCGATGTGTGGCTCTCAGATAGCTTTCAAATCTTTGACATTCGGGCATTGCTGCCAAACATCACCTGCCCTGTGCTGGCGGTGCAAGGCGCGAGCGATGCCTACGGCACGATGGCGCAAATTGACGTAATAGCAGCGTATGCCCCGCAAACGCAATTGCTCAAATTGGCAGCTTGCGGGCACTCGCCCCATGTCGATCAGCCTAATGCGCTGCTCACGGGCTGCCAAGCGTGGGCGGACACCCTTGGTGGGCTATAATGCTTGGCTGACCTTGAATTAATTAAATCGATTGCCGTGCGCGCTAGTATCCCGCGAACCAATCCAAAAAATTTCACCCTATTTTCGATTTCATTTTTTAGATTTTTCACATGACCACCATTCGCCTTAAAGATAACGAACCATTTGACGTTGCACTGCGCCGCTTCAAGCGCACCATTGAAAAACTCGGCTTGCTGAACGACCTGCGCGCACGCGAGTTCTACGAGAAGCCAACGACAGAGCGCAAGCGCAAGAAGTCTGCTGCTGTCAAGCGCAACTACAAGCGTATTCGCGCGATGCAATTGCCCAAAAAGCTTTTTTAATTTTTAGCTGTACTAAGCTCTCGCAGCTTAAGTATCAAAAAGCTCGCTGGGTAAGACCTTGCGAGCTTTTTTAGTTTTTAACCACCGTATTTATTGTCATATTTTTAGGAGCCACACATGAGCGCACTCAAAGATCAAATCACCAACGACATGAAAGATGCCATGCGCGCCAAAGACACGCAGCGCTTGGGCACCATCCGCCTGCTGCTGGCTGCGTGCAAGCAAAAAGAAGTGGACGAGCGCGTGGTGCTAGACGACGTGATGGTCATCGCCATCGTGGACAAACTGGTCAAACAGCGCAAAGACTCCATCACCGCGTTTGAGTCTGCCGCGCGTCAAGATTTAGCCGATATCGAAAAGGCAGAGCTAGTCGTGCTGCAAGGCTATTTGCCAGCGCGTTTGTCGGCAGAAGAAGTAGCGGCTGAAGTAGCCGCCATCGTTGCGGCATTAACCGCAGAGCTAGGTCACAAACCCGTTCAATCCGAGATGGGCAAAGTCATGGGCGCAGCCAAAGCCAAGTTGGCGGGCAAGGCGGATATGGCGCAAGTGTCGGCGGCGATTAAGGCAGCGCTGGCGTAACACTCTTCCGTCATTCCCGCGAAGGCGGGAATCTAGCTCCTATTGCCGCTCTTGCGCTGAGTGTAATATCGTGAGTATTTGGACTTCACCCTGCTTGACTCGGTAAATGGCAATGTAGTTCGGATGCAGGACATACTGCTTTGTCCCAAAAATGTGCCACGCTGTCCCAATCTGCTGCGATCTCAAAATATCAACTTTTTTACGTAGCTCTTGGACAAAACTTGTCGCCCGCTTCGGATTGTCTTTGGCAATGTAGGCGGCGATGTTATCGAGGCGGGCAAGCGCCCTATCTGTCCAGCGTAACTTAAGCTCCATATTTTGCAAAAACAGCGTTCACTTGATCGTCAGTCGCAAAATTGCCGTTATCCGCTTCAACAATCGCCTCTTGCACTTCTTTAATTTGCCATGACTGCGCTTGCAGATAACTTGAAAGCGCTTCGACGGTGACAAAACTCTTAGTGCGCGCGGTTGCGGTTGCCAGCTCGTCAAGCTGATCGAACACGCCCACGGGAATGCGGACATTAATCGTGCGAGTTAGCGGAGCAGCGCGGGCGCGAGTGGGTTGTGCAAAAGTTGGCATAGCAGTTATGTGTTGACTTGTAATACATTGCATTGTACGTAAATTCTCAACATGCAAATTCATCGGTTAGGTCTTCTCAGGAAGCTCCACGCATTTTTTGCTCAATAGCACGAAGCGTAGTTTGAATTTCCTTTTCTTTTAATTCAGGGTCGATGTCTTGAATATATTCATTGCCTGAAAAATCATCACCACGTTTTCTATTTTGAGGCGGCTCAAGTGTTTCAATCAGCAAAGCCTCGAGTGTTGCGACAAGACTAGCGAGAGATGTATTGAGAGCAGTCTCTCGAAGATTGCCCTCCTGCGTTACGCCTAGCAAACCAAACCATGAAAATCGATTCCAGCGACTGCCTAAACGATCCGCTGTATGTTCAAAAAGTCGGCGCCCAAGTGGGCGGTCAATAGTGCGCCCGATATACACCACGGTGTGATGATCGTAAAGAATGTAAATGCCTTTTTGCTTACCAAAATCTACTGGCTTTGAAAGTGCTTGCTGTTTTCCAAACATTTTTGGATCATTTCGCCACACGACCAGATCACGTTGCCAATACATGCCAAAGGAATGGATGATTAAGTCTGAAGCTTCCAAATCATTCTCAGCAAGAGACTCTGATTTTTTTTGTTTTGGAGTTGATGACGGAAGATTACTAGCCTCCGACATGCCTTTGAGTACATATGTACCTTTGCCGACACGAATAAATGGCGACTTCTCACCATCGTGCTTTATTGATGATGATATCTGTGCACTCACTGTTGCCGCAGGCGTTGCGCCCTCAGTTGCATAGTAGCCCCGAGATAAGATTTGCTCGGATATCTCAGCGTAATGTAGCGGAGCGCCCGACTCTCCAAGCACTTTCTTTATGGCTTCTTTCCAAGACTTCTCCATTAATACCTCCTGATATTTTCAAAAATCTGACGTATCAATGCCGAAAATGCCGCACACCCGTAAACACCATCGCCACGCCGCGCTCATTGGCGGCGGCAATGACCTCATCGTCGCGGACGCTGCCGCCGGGTTGAATCACGCAGCTTGCGCCTGCGTCCACCACTACGTCTAGGCCGTCGCGGAAGGGGAAGAAGGCGTCGCTGGCTACCACCGAGTCCAATAGCACGAGGCCTGCGTTTTCGGCTTTGATGCTGGCAATCTTTGCTGAGTCGATGCGCGACATTTGCCCTGCACCTACGCCTAGCGTCATGCCGTCTCTGCAATACACAATGGCATTGGATTTGACGTATTTGGCAACGCTCCACGCAAACAACAAATCTTGCAACTGCTGGGGCGTTGGCTGCTTGGTTGTGACGACTTTGAGGTCAGCCAACGTGAGTTCGTGATTGTCCGAACTTTGCATGAGTAGCCCTGAGCCCACACGCTTGACGTCGCGGGCGTTGCGGCCTTGTTCCCATGCGGTTTTGCCGCCCTTCGCGCCTTGGTGCGAATCCGATTTCGGTAAAGCAATCTTGAGCGCACGCACATTCACCTTTTTCTTCAAAAGTTCCAGCGCATCAGCATCAAAGTCGGGCGCAATCAAGACCTCTACAAATAGTTTGGTCACCGCTTCCATCGTGGCTGCATCGACTGGTCGGTTAAACGCCACAATGCCGCCAAAAGCTGAGGTGGGATCGGTCTGCAAAGCCTTGCTGTATGCGGCCTGCGGGCTATCACCTGTTGCCACGCCGCATGGGTTGGCGTGCTTGACGATGACGCAGGCGCAACCCTCAAAACTCTTCACACACTCCCACGCTGCATCGGCGTCGGCGATGTTGTTGTAGCTCAGTTCCTTGCCCTGCAACTGCACTGCCGTGACGATGGAGCCTGGCGCTGGATGAAGATCGCGATAAAACGCCGCGTCTTGATGCGGGTTTTCGCCATAGCGCAAATCTTGCACTTTGACAAAGCGCCCATTGCTCTGCGAGCCATATCTGGCGTGGCTTCCGTCAGTATTGATGCTGGACAAATAGTCGCTAATCGCACCGTCGTAATTGCTGATGCGGTTGAACGCAGCGACGGATAACGCGAACTTAGTGCTGATCGCCACCTCGCCTGTCGCCTTCAATTGCGCAAGCACGTCGGCATATTGCGCCGCGTCGGTGAGCACCGCCACATCACGCCAGTTTTTGGCGGCAGAGCGAACCATAGCTGGGCCGCCAATGTCAATGTTTTCAATCGCGTCCTCAAGCGTGCAGCCTGCTTTGGCGACCGTTGCTTCAAACGGATAGAGATTGACCACCAAGATGTCGATCGTATTGATGCCATGCGCAGCCAGTGCCACCATGTGCTCAGGCACATCGCGACGTGCCAGCAAACCGCCGTGGACATTGGGGTGCAGCGTTTTGACACGGCCATCCAGCATCTCGGGGAAGCCCGTCATGTCGGCCACTTCGGTGACTGGCAAGCCAGCATCTGCCAGCAGTTTTGCCGTACCGCCTGTTGATAAAAGTTTGATGCCAAGCTGGTGCAGCGATTGCGCGAAATCGACAATGCCTGTTTTGTCGGAGACGGAAAGGAGTGCAGTTTTAGTCATTGAATACCCAGATTTAGTCGTTAAGCAAGCCGTGTTCGGCTAATTTTTTGTGTAGCGTGTTGCGATTGAGGCCGAGCCACTGCGCGGCTTTGGATTGATTGTCCGAGGCTTTTTCCATCACCGTTGCCAGAAGGGGACGCTCAAAGCAACTGAGCATCATCCCATACAGGTTGTGGGGCGCCACGCCGTCCAGATCTTTGAAGTACGCCTCCAAACTCTCTTTGATGCAGGCCTCTATTTTTTCTTTACTCATGTGTCACCATCAAAAAAATCATTCACCGCTTGTAGCTGCGCTTCGCAGCTCTCCAGCCGATTCATATGCTGACGAAAAGCTTCACCGCCAGTGAAGCCTTGCACGTACCAGCCAATATGTTTACGGGCAGTATAAAGCCCTGTCTGCTCGCCATACAGTTCATAATGTTCCAGCAGGTGCTCAATCAGCAAGGTTTTAATCTCGCTTTGCGCGGGTGCGGCAAGCGTCTCGCCCGTTGTCAAAAAGTGCACGATCTCCCGAAAAATCCACGGTCTGCCCTGCGCCGCGCGGCCAATCATCACAGCGTCTGCGCCTGTTGCTGCGAGCACGTCACGGGCTTTTTGTGGCGTTGTGATGTCGCCATTGGCCACCACAGGCACACGCACCGCCGCTTTGACGGCAGCAATCGTCTCGTACTCGGCAAAGCCTTTGTAGCCCTGCTCTCGCGTACGACCATGCACGGTCAGCATTTGCACGCCCGCCGACTCAGCTGCCCGCGCAATCGATACGGCGTTTTTGTTATCCACACTCCAGCCCGTGCGCATCTTCAAGGTCACAGGGACGTTTTGGGGTGAGCAAGCACTCACAACGGCGGCAACAATCTCTAGCGCGAGTGCTTCATCTTGCATCAGTGCCGAGCCAGCCCACTTATTGCACACCTTCTTGGCGGGGCAGCCCATGTTGATGTCGATAATTTGCGCGCCTCGTTGAATGTTGTACCGCGCCGCATCCGCCATCATTTGCGCATCAGTGCCAGCAATTTGCACGCTAATCGGCGCGATTTCGCCCGTGTGATCGGCGCGGCGCGAGGTTTTAAGGCTATTCCACAAGTCTTTGCGTGAAGTCACCATCTCCGACACCGCATACCCAGCGCCCAGCCGCTTGCACAGCTTGCGGAAAGGCCGATCCGTCACGCCCGCCATAGGGGCGGCGAAGACGTTGTTGGGAAGCGTGTATTGGCCAAGTTGCATAGTTAGGGTTGTAAGGGGGTGATTGTCGCGCACTACCCCAAAAGCACGACGAGCGCCCCAGCCCCACCCTGCTCGGGCTTGGCCTGCACAAACGCGGTTACCGCTTCGATTTGCACAAGCCAACTTTGCACCTTGGTTTTGAGCACGGGCGTGCCGCCTGCCGAGCCGAAACCCTGCCCATGAATGACGCGGATGCAGCGCCATCCCTCGTGCAACCCTTTCTGGATATGGCCTGCAAGCACGTTTCTTGCCTCGTCACTGGTCAGATGATGCAAATCGCACGCGCTTTGGACGCGCCAATCGCCGCGCTGCAATCGCTTGATCACATCGACGCCAACGCCCGCGCGGTGATAGCTTGTGCCATCCAGCAGATGCGTAACATCAAAGTTGTCACTTAACTTGAGCGCCAA
>CANBRV010000051.1 GCA_947372005.1 Comamonadaceae bacterium
AACATCATCCCCGACTTCAATGATCTCGTTTACTCGGGTGATTGGAAGAACGCGATCACGGTGCTTCACAGCACAAATAACTTCCCCGAGTTCACAGGACGTATCTGCCCTGCTCCCTGCGAAGCGGCTTGTACGCTGAACGTGAACGACGACGCGGTGGGCATTAAATCCATTGAGCATGCCATCATCGATAAAGCTTGGGAAAACGGCTGGGTAACGCCTGTGTTGGCAAAACACAAAACAGGTAAAAAGATTGCCGTTGTAGGATCTGGGCCAGCGGGCATGGCGGCGGCGCAGCAGTTGGCTCGCGCTGGACATGACGTTACTTTGTTTGAAAAGAACGACCGCGTGGGTGGTTTACTGCGCTATGGCATTCCTGATTTCAAAATGGAAAAATCACACATCGACCGGCGCGTGGAGCAGATGAAAGCTGAAGGCGTGACGATTCGCACCAGCGTTTTGATTGGCAGTTTCCCCAAAGACTCCAAAGTCACCAACTGGGCTAAGGAAACCATTTCAGCCGAGCAGCTCAAAAATGATTTCGATGCAGTGCTGCTGACAGGCGGCTCCGAGCAATCACGCGATTTGCCTGTGCCTGGGCGCGAGCATTCTGGTATTCACTTTGCGATGGAATTTTTGCCACAGCAAAACAAGGTCAATGCGGGCGACAAGCTCAAAGACCAACTACGCGCCGACGGCAAACACGTCATTGTGATTGGTGGCGGCGATACGGGCAGCGACTGCGTGGGTACAAGCATTCGTCACGGCGCGGTGAGCGTCACGCAATTTGAAGTAATGCCACAGCCACCCGAGGAAGAGAATCGCCCTATGACATGGCCGTATTGGCCACTCAAACTGCGTACTAGCTCTAGCCACGATGAGGGCAGCGAGAAAGGCTTGTTAGGGCGTGAATTTGCTATCTCCACAAAATCCTTTAGCGGCAAAGACGGAAAAGTCACCGAGCTGACTACCGTGCGCATTGAAATGCAAGGTGGCAAGATGGTGGAAGTTGCAGGATCAGAGCAAACATACAAAGCCGACCTCGTGCTGCTGGCGATGGGATTTACGAATCCTGTGGCGACCGTGTTAGAAGCTTTTGGCGTAGACAAAGACGCACGCGGCAATGCCAAGGCATCAACCGAGTTTGACGGCGGCTATAAAACCAACGTGGCAGGCGTCTTTGCTGCGGGCGATATGCGCCGCGGGCAATCTCTGGTCGTTTGGGCGATCCGCGAAGGTCGTCAAGCAGCTAGGGCAGTGGATGAATTTTTGATGGGAACGACTGATCTACCGCGCTAAACGTAGATTTACGCTTCATTACAAACACATGGCAGAATAGCCCGATGATTGACAACCTCGTCACCTGCCAAAACGTCACATTCTCATATCCTGCGGCTCGCAGTGATCGAGTGATTCTGGACGACATCACGCTGTCTATCCCTCGGGGCAAAGTCACAGCCATCATGGGCGCGTCGGGCGGCGGGAAAACCACAGTTTTACGGCTCATTGCGGGGCAATACCAAGCCAATAGCGGGCAAGTAGCGTTTGATGGTACGGATGTTGGGCAAATGAACCAAGAGGCGCTCTACGCCATGCGCCGCCGTATGGGCATGCTGTTTCAGTTTGGCGCGCTGTTTACCGATTCCACCGTTTTTGACAACGTTGCATTTCCACTTCGCGAGCACACGCAATTGTCTGAAGCCATGATTCGCGATATTGTGCTGATGAAGCTCAACGCCGTGGGACTACGGGGTGCGCGAGACTTGATGCCTTCCGAAATTTCGGGCGGTATGGCTCGCCGCGTAGCCCTGGCCAGAGCAATTGCTTTAGACCCCGACCTCATCATGTACGACGAGCCGTTTGCGGGGCTTGACCCCATTTCGCTCGGGACGGCCGCTAGACTCATTCGCAGCTTGAACGATTCGCTGGGGATTACCAGCGTCATCGTCTCGCATGACTTAGAGGAAACCTTCCACATTGCCGATCAAGTGATCGTGCTGGCGAACGGAAAAATAGCTGCGCAAGGCACGCCAGATATGGTTCGCAGCAGTACCGATCCGCTCGTGCATCAATTCGTTAATGCTCTGCCCGATGGCCCTGTGCGCTTTCACTATCCTGCCAAAACCGTGGTTGAAGATTTTGGAGTGACTGAATGAGCGCTATAGCTTCATTGATGGCAGAGGTGGGCTACGCAGTCCGCAGCAAACTTGCAGAAATCGGCTATGGTGCCGTGCTGTTTGCACGACTTTTGGCCTACGGCGGTGCTTGCCTGAGGCGCTTTGGCCTTGTCCGCGATCAGGTTCATTTTCTCGGTAATTACTCGCTCTCCATCATTGCGATTTCGGGTTTGTTTGTTGGATTCGTGCTAGCGCTACAGGGCTACTACACCTTGCAACGTTATGGCTCGGCAGATGCGCTGGGCTTACTCGTCGCGCTGAGCTTGGTGCGTGAGCTTGGCCCCGTCGTCACAGCGCTTTTATTTGCGGGACGCGCAGGCACATCACTGACAGCCGAAATCGGGCTGATGAAAGCGGGCGAGCAGTTGTCTGCCATGGAAATGATGGCTGTTGACCCCGTCAAACGTATTCTTGCACCACGCTTTTGGGGCGGCGTCATTGCCATGCCCATGCTGGCGGCTGTGTTTAGCGCCGTCGGCATCATTGGTGGCTGGGCAGTAGGTGTTTTGATGATTGGTATTGATGGTGGCTCGTTTTGGAGCCAGATGCAAGGCGGTGTTGATTGGTGGCACGATGTTGGCAATGGTGTCGTTAAAAGCTTTGTGTTTGGTCTAACAGTCACTTTTGTGGCGCTTTTGCAAGGCTACCTAGCCGAACCTACGCCTGAAGGCGTGTCGCGCGCCACAACGCGTACCGTGGTGATGGGTTCGCTAGCTGTACTCGGACTCGATTTCATCTTGACTGCGCTGATGTTTAGTATTTGAAGAAGCTTGAAAAATAAAGAAATTCGGAGTGAAAAATGACACGTTCTAAAAATGATATTTGGGTGGGGCTCTTTGTAGTCATTGGCTTTGCCGCGGTTTTGTTTCTTGCTTTGCAATCAGCAAATTTGTTGTCACTCAGCTTCGACTCCAACTACAAAGTCACAGCTAAGTTTGACAATATTGGCGGCCTCAAACCAAAGGCTGCCGTTAAAAGCGCAGGTGTAGTGGTGGGTCGTATCGAGTCCATTACATTTGACGATAAAACTTTTCAAGCGCGTGTCACCATGTCTATGCAAAACAAATTCGCATTTCCGAAAGACAGCTCCCTCAAAATTTTGACTAGCGGCCTCTTAGGCGAGCAGTACATAGGCATTTCTGCTGGCGCCGATGATAAAAATTTGAGTAACGGCGATACTGTCAGCGCCACTCAATCAGCCATCGTTTTGGAAGACTTGATTAGCAAGTTTTTATACAGCAAAGCAGCTGATACCTCTGATAGTAAAACCGACAGCACGGGTGCAAAAGCAAAATGATGCAACGCGCATGGCGGCTTTTTTTTGCAGCATCGCTGTTGCTGGTCTTTGCCGGTTGCGCAACTGGGCCTAATGCGAATCCAACGGATCCTTTAGAGCCTATGAACCGCAGTATCTACAATTTTAATGATGCTGTGGATAACGCGGTACTAAAACCAGTTGCGACCGGTTATAAAAATGTTGTGCCATCCCCCGTGCGGCAAGGCGTTACCAACTTTTTTAGCAATATTGGTGACGTATGGTCCATGATCAACCATGCTTTGCAATTTGAAATTGCTAACGCTGGAAAAACTGCTGCTCGTTTAGGCATCAATACCATTTTTGGGATCGCTGGACTTTTTGATCTTGCAACCGATGCGGGGATTGACCCACCTAAAGCTGACCTTGGTCAAACTCTTGGCAAGTGGGGCATCCCAAGTGGGCCGTATGTGGTCATTCCTATTTTGGGACCCTCCAGCGTGCGTGACGGTGCAGGTACAGTGACAGCTACTTATTACGATCCCGTTAACCGAGTGTCTGATAACGCAACTCGCAATGTGCTGACAGGTACGCGCATTGTGGATATTCGCACGCAACTACTCAACGCAACCGATGCAGTAGACGCGATTGCGCTTGATAAATACAGCTTCATCCGGGATGTTTATTTAAAACGTAGACAAAACATGATTAAGCCGCAGAAATCAACCAATGAAGACGACATTGACTATTCTGTTGAAGAGCCAGCTAAATCGACACCCGATCAATCGTTTCCAAAGTTACCGTCCATCCCCATACCGTCCATCATTTTGAAGTGAGTGCTGTCCACCGTTTGAGGCATCTTGCGTTAATCACAGACTAAGGAGTTTTTATGACTAATAAACGTTATTTTTTGGCCGCATGCCTAATTGCAGCAACTACTATTTTTACGCTGAGTTTTGCTCAAACTGCACCCATTGCAGCAGAAGCACCAGATGCGTTGGTTAAGCGATTAGCAACTGAAATTACAGACGCTGTCAAAGCCGATAAAGGCTTAGCTGCAGGGGATGCTGCAAAGGTTGCGACTTTAATTGACACCAAAATCATTCCGTTTGTAAACTTCCAGCGTATGACCGCTTCTAGCGTAGGTCCTGCATGGCGCAGTGCAACACCTGAACAACAAAAACGTTTGCAAGAAGAGTTTAAGACGCTACTCATCCGAACTTATGCTGGTGCGGTTAAGGAAATCAAAGACCAGACTGTGCTTGTTAAACCTTTGCGTTTAGCAGCTGATGACACTGCCGTGATTGTTCGCTCCGAAGTGCGCGGCAAGGGCGACCCTATTCAACTCGACTACCGCGTTGGCAAGGCTACAGATGCCAACGGCACGGCTTGGAAAATTTACGATATCAACGTGCTAGGTGTGTGGCTAGTCGAAACTTATCGTGGTCAATTTGCGCAAGAAGTCAACGCAAACGGTATTGATGGCTTAATTAAATCGCTTACTGAAAAAAATAAGAGCGCTAAAAAATAATGATGGGTACATCTGCCATGCTCTCTCTACCATCCAAGCTTGGTCACTCACAGGCCGCATCCAGCAAGGTCTCTAGCTGGGTGGAGAAGGCTCGTGCGGCCGATTGGAAAATTGATGCATCCAAACTAGAGGCTTTTGATTCCTCTGCGCTTGCGCTCTTGCTCGACCTACGGCGCAGCGCAATCACAGCCAACGCCAAACTGGTCGTTCACAACGCACCCGCTAGACTCACGCAATTGGCGATGTTGTATGGCGTGAGCGAGCTTATTGCTTAAAAAATCTCTATTGCCTAGCCGTGCGAATATTGGCAGGCAAAGCTGCTGGATGACTCGTTCGGTAGGGATTGATATCCAATCCACCACGCCTTGTATAGCGGGCATAAACTGATAAACGTGTCGGCTTGCAACGCGTCCAAATATCCATAAAGATGCGCTCCACACATTGCTCATGAAATTCATTGTGATTGCGATAGCTCACCAAGTATTGCAGCAGGCCTTCTTGATTCAGCGGTTGGCCGCTATAGCTGATTTGTACGGACCCCCAATCGGGCTGCCCTGTCACCAGACAATTGCTCTTTAATAAATGACTCACCAATACCTCAGATACGGGTACTTCGCCCGTAGTCGTACTTAGCAAGTCAGGTGCAGGCGTGTAGCGCGTACAGTCAATATCTAAGCGGTCAAGACTAAGGCCATCCAGCTCGTGTATGGACTGCGCATCGAACGCGTTAGGCATAACCATACGCACGCCTACGGCGCCTTGTGAGGCGACGCCATGCCATGCAGCGGCACTCAGGTCCTGTCTCAGGATCGCCATCACAGCGGCTATATCAGTAAAAACAGTATGATTAAAACTATTCAGATATAGCTTCAATGACTTGCTTTCAATGATGTTGGGGCTCTCGCATGGCACTGTGATATGCGCGATAGCTAGCTGCGGTTTGCCACGTTCATTCAGCCATGAAACTTCAAACGCCGTCCACATATCCGCACCAAAAAACGGCGGGGTCCCACTGACGCCTATTTCAATTCGCTTGTCATGCCGCGCGATCGGAAAAAGTAAAGACGCATCGTATTGATCGGCATAGCTGGAGGTCTTACCCAGTGGAGCTTGCGAGAGAGGCTTTAACATCTGACTCATACGATACGCCTACGGAAAACCCAGCGATCATCACTTGAAGCTTCAGCGTGATAGGCATAACCATCAACATCAAAGGCTTGTAGCTTTTCAACTTTAGTTATTCGTTTTTGAATAGCATACCGAGCCATCAGGCCTCGCGCACGCTTGGCCATAAAACTAATAACCTTGTAATGATCGTTTTTATATTCCTCGAACACACACTCCACAATGCGTGCCTTCAAATGTTTTTTATCGACGACCTTAAAGTACTCTTGTGATGCAAGATTGACAACAACGGGGACTTTATCGGCTTTCAGTTCTTGATTTAAATACTCGGCAATGGTGGATCCCCAGAATTGATACAGATTTTTTCCGCGCTTATTAGCAAGCGGCGTCCCCATTTCAAGACGATAGGGTTGGAGCAAATCAAGCGGCCGTAGCACCCCATAAAGGCCACTAAGTGATACGACATGCGCCTGCGCCCACGACAACTGGGCATTTGAGAGCGATGCAGCGCTCAATCCATCGTACACGTCGCCATTAAAGGCTAACACGGCTTGCTTGGCATTTTTACTGGTCACACTAGGCTTCCAAGCCGTATAGCGCGCGACATTGAGCTCGGAGAGCTTATCGCTGATATCCATAAGACTAGCTACTTGCGCAGCAGACTTTTTTTTCAAAATATCAATCAGCTCACCCGCAGCATTCATAAAAATGGGTTTGGTACTGGGTAGATCCGCCGGCGCTGGCTTTTCATAATCGAGCGACTTAGCTGGTGAGAGTAAAAAAATCATTTTTCAATTATCAATAAAAAAACCCGCCGAAGCGGGTTTTTGATAGAAGACAGAAGAATTACTTCTTAGCATCAGCAGCTGGCTTTGCATCTGCTTTCTTGTCGTCTTTTTTATCAGCCTTCTTGTCCGCTTTAGCATCTGCTGCGGCTTTTTTATCAGCTGCAGCCTTTGCTTTTGCATCAGCTTTAGCTGCTGGCTTGTCATCCTTCTTAGCTGCAACAGATTTCTCTTCTGCTTTAGCAGGCGCGCCCTTATAAGCTGCGCCACCAACAGTTAAACCATTCGTAGATAGATTGGCAGCACTTTTTTCGCCAATACCGCTCACGCGAGTCACGAAATCATTCCAATCTTTAAAGTTACCTTTTTTGCGCTCATCCACAATCTTTGCAGAAATTGCGGGGCCGATACCTTTCACACTGTCAAGTTCAGCAGCCGTTGCTTTATTCGCATCAACAGCAGCAAAACTTGCCGCTGCATAGAGCATTGCCGCAAACATAGCAACCATAGCAATAAATTTCTTAATCATTAAAAACTCCTGAAAATAAAAGAAGATGAAAACAAACTCAGTAAACGACTGAGGACGTATGTGATAAACGTGCGCTATCTTACTAGGTTGACAGTCGCTTCAAATAACTCGACACCCCTTGCGCAACGTCCGCAAAAACATGGTCGCAACCTACTTGTCGTAAAGCTGAAAGATCAGCTTGGGTATAGCTTTGATATTTACCCTTCAACGCATCTGGGAAATCGATGTAAGCGATCGCTTTACTTTTAACTATCTGTTCTAGGCTGACATCTTGATTCGTCAACCCTTGTACAACAGCTAAAGCCACATCATTAAAAGGCTGCGAACGCCCTGTCCCCAAATTAAAAATGCCTGACTTTTCTGAATGATCAAAAAACCATAAATTAACAGCGGCTATATCGTCAACGTAGATAAAGTCGCGCTTTTGCTCGCCCGCAGCATACCCATCGTATCCACCAAACAACTTAACAACCCCATCCGCCTGAAATTGATTAAATTGATGAAACGCCACGCTTGCCATCCGACCTTTATGCTGCTCGCGAGGACCATAAACATTGAAATATCGAAAACCAGTGACCTGCGTTTTTTGAGCGGTAAACATAGCTGTTTTGCGCCTGACCCACTGATCAAATAAAAGCTTGCTATAGCCATAGACGTTGAGTGGCTTTTCGTATTCAGGCGACTCTTTAAATGTATCGGAGCCGCCATACACAGCTGCTGACGAAGCGTAGAGCAAACGCGTGCCTTGTGCTTGACAAGCGTCGAACAACTGACACGAAAGGCTGAAGTTGTTGCGCATCATGTATGCGCCGTCGCTCTCCATGGTGTCGCTACATGCACCCTCATGAAAAATCGCATCGACTTTGCCATACTGCTTAGCACTAAAGCGATGATAAAAATCACTTGCATCAACGTAATCACTAATGTGCAGATCTGCGAGGTTACGAAATTTATCCCCTTGCTTTAAATCATCAACGGCAATGATGTCCGTTATACCGCGCGCATTCAGACCTTGCACAATATTGCTGCCAATAAAGCCTGCGGCGCCGGTCACAACGATTCGCTTGTTGTTGCTCATTGAAATAACTCCTCAAAGCTAACGGTTGCCGTACCAAATTTGCCCACCACAATGCCGCCTGCGCGGTTGGCGTGCGGCATCGCTTCGCGCAAACTCATGCCAGAGGCGACTAGAGCTGCTAGCGTTGCAATAACAGTGTCACCCGCACCCGTTACATCAAAAACTTCGTGCGCGGTTGCCCGAACATGTAGCTCACCGTCGGCGTCATACAAACTCATACCTTCCTCGCTACGCGTAAAAAGCAATGTTTCAAGCTTGAGCGATTCGCGTAAATTTTGCGCTTTGATTCGTAACTCATCCTCATCACGCCATGAGCCAATCACTTGCTGCAACTCACTTCGATTAGGTGTAATAACAGTTGCGCCTTTATAGTGTGCGTAATTTGAACCCTTGGGGTCAATCAGTACAGGCTTCTTGGCTGCTCGGGCAATCGCAATCATTTCAGACACATGGGCGAGCCCGCCTTTTGCGTAATCGGAGAACAAAATTGCATCATGCTCGGTGACCAATCGCTTAAATGCCCCTGTTTGCGCCGCCAGCACATCGTGTTCTGGTGTGTTTTCAAAATCAAGCCTAATGAGCTGCTGCGCACGGCCAATAACACGCAGCTTGACTGTGGTCTCCAGCTGTGAATCACGCGTTAAATAAGTTGTAATTCCTGTACGGCGCATAAGATCTTCTAGCTCACGCCCCGCCGCATCGTCACCCACCACACTTAAAAAAGAAGTCTGAGCCCCCAACATAGCCGCGTTATAGGCCACGTTAGCTGCGCCACCCACTCGATCTTCGCGCCTATTAATTTTGACCACAGGCACCGGCGCTTCGGGGCTAATGCGGTCCACAGCGCCATACCAATAGCGATCCAGCATGGCATCCCCCACCACGAGGACATTAGCTTTGCTTAAATTAGGTTTCACATTTGACTTCATTATTCGATTATCCCCGAGCATGACGATAAAAATGAAGGTATGAAGCTAAACAACTCAGCCAAAACAGCGCGAATGCTGCTTGATAGGCTTGTTGCGTTTGCAACCCTGTCCACAAAAAAAGATCGATCGCCAGACCAAGACCCCATTGCATTGTGAATACGCCCATAAAAATGACCAAGTTATAGGCTGTGAGTGCTCTGCCTGCCATATTGGTTGTGAATGCCATGCCCACAGCCGGCTGTGCAAGAGAGACGAAAGAGCTACTCACAAAATAGAAAATCCAGACAAGCCATATGGGCAATATTGAATCGCCGAGAAGCGGGATATCGATGGCGACCAACACCGCCAATGGCAGTGCTAACAAACTAAACGGCAGCCCCACACGTATCAATCGCACAGCATCCCACCCACGGCGAGCTAGCTTGGGATTCATCCACCCCCAAATCGAATAGTTAATGAGCATGGCAAAATTAATGGCGAATAAACCACCTGCCGCCTGAGTTGGAGAGTAACCTGCCACGCGTGTCATCCATGGCCCTACCCACAAGGTTTGAATGGCAATCATTCCACCATAGATAAAAAATCCTATTGGCACCATGCGGACAAAAGCAGGATGCCTCCAGATCGAGATGTGCTCTACGCTGCTCGCTAGCAATGACGTGGAAGATTTCTCTCGATTGGTTTCACGCCAACCCGGGACGCACAAAACAATCAAAAACATAGACAACGCAACAAGCGCCGCTAGCAGCCAAAAAACACCACGCCAACCGATGACTGGTATGGCAGCTTGTACAGGCAGCGTTGCGCAAAGCATACCCAATGATCCTGTCATTAACATCCACGAATTAGCACGCAACTGTGTTTCTGGATTGAACCAACGGCGATATGCTGTCAGCGGCGCCATCAAGCACACACTCACCCCAAGCCCGCACAGCACGCGGGCAAACAGCAAGCTATAAAAATGATGTGCAAGCGCAAACACGGCGCAGCCCAAGACAGCAATCGAGAGCATCAAAAGAATCACACGGCGCGGACCGTAGCGATCTAGCCAAGAACCTAGCGGAATTTGTAGCGCCGCAAAACCAAGAAAATAACCACCCGATAAAAGTCCTAAGTCTCTAGCTTGCAGTGCAAACTCTTGCGTCAGCATAGGCGCAATGGTGGCCGTAACGGTGCGCAGCGATGCAGAAAGAAAATAAGCCACTGCAAACGCCGTGAACATCGTCACGGCGCGAATGTTTTGATGAGAATCGTTAGAGTTCTTCAACGCGCTTAAACGGATAGCTATCCCATGCTTGACAGCCTGGACACTGCCAAAAGTATTGCGTCGCCTCGAAACCACACGCCGCACAGCGGTAGCGCTTTAATGGCTCCGTTGCCTTTTGAAGCGCTGCCTGCGTTTCGGCAGATTCAATCAAATGGCTCGCTGCCACCAAAGAGGGGGTATGGGCTAAATGCGCGGCATAGGCATCTCGTTCATTTTTCCAGCCCGCAGCAATTAAGGCTTCTAAGACATCCAAACTGTGCGTATCGTCATACGCTGCTGCAAGCAGCGCAATAGCAGCGCCACGTTCAGACTCAGTTTTTGCACAAGAGATAAGAGGTAAGGCCAATAAAGGTAAGGCTTGCGGAGCAGTACTCGCTGCTATGCCAAGCAAATCATGACTTGCGGAAAAATCACTTTGCGCTGCATGCTTTTTTGCTAGCTCGAGGTACGCGCGTGGTGAGCTAGGCGACAAGGCAATCGCATCCTCAAATAGGCCTTGTTCACAGAAGTAGTGCGCTCGGCGTTTATCGTAGCTCC
>CANBRV010000052.1 GCA_947372005.1 Comamonadaceae bacterium
CGGCGTAGCGTGAAGCGAGTGCGCGTAGCTGCAACCAAGGTACCACTCGTCACTTCTAAACCAAAGTTTTCAGCGGTAATGGTGACCTCGGTACCCAGCGGTATGCCGTGTTCATCTTGAAACACATGCGCAGAATCGCTACTGCTGGAAGCCACAGCTGGTGTGGCTTGCAGGGCTATTTTTAGAGAATCACTACGACCCACTTCCACTGCATCACGCTTGCCATGACCCAGCGCGGCGACTCTATCCATCCACGGCAAGATGGAGGGATTAGTTGCCAAAATATCAGCCACGGCTGGAAGGCGACGCGTAAACCACAGCGGGTGATAACAAGACAAATCGGCTACGGACACTTGATCTCCCAGCACAAATTTTGATGATTCCAGCATCGCCGCAATGCGGCGCAAATACGATTTGTACGCTGCCGTCGCATCGCCAGGAAACATGCGCGGTGCACCGCCGCGCATGGCAGCGCGATCAGCGCCAAAGGCACGCAAATCTAAATCAGGATTCAACCGTGCGAACTCTGCACCGCCTGCAGGCGAAAAGTTGTACGCCATTGCTGTAGGGAATAACGTGCCATCCGCCCACTGCGCCAGCGTGCGTGCAAGTCCTGTGAGGCCATGTGGATAAAGGCTCGGCGCTGGATTAATAGATTCCAACACTTCACAAATCAGCAGCGTATCGCAATACACGTCTGCGCCCATTTGCAGCACAGGCACGCGGCGATAGCCACCCGTCAAGGCTTGCAGCTCAGGCTTGGGCATGATGGGTGAGACATCGCAGGAGCGCCACGCCAAGTTTTTAAGTCCAAACACCAAGCGGATTTTTTCTGCAAATGGCGAATTGGGGTAGTGGTGAAGAATGAGGTCAGACATCTTGCGCTCCTACAAATAATTAAACCAACTTCACCAGCTGCTTGCCAAAATTCTTACCCTTGAGCAGTCCCAAGAATGCTTCTGGTGCAGCCGCAATGCCCTCAGCAATTGACTCACGCACATTCAGCTTTTTAGTTGCCACCAGCGTGCCGAGTTCCTTTAAGGCCTCGGGCCAGACTTCCATGTGTTCGCTAACGATAAAGCCTTCAATCTTCAAGCGATTCACCAAGATGAGCGCTGGATTGGCCAGCGGCAGCGGTGCGCCGTTGTAGCCCGCAATCATGCCGCAAATCGCCATACGGCCAAAGGCGTTCATGCGAAGTAACACGGTATCCATAATCCAGCCTCCTACGTTTTCAAAGTAGCAATCAATGCCGTTCGGCGCAGCTTCTTTAAGCGCTTTATTCAGTGCTTTGCCATCTGTGTGTTCTTTGTAGTCAATGCAGGCATCAAAGCCGAGAACATTCACCACGTAATCACATTTATCTTTACCGCCGGCAATGCCTACCACGCGGCAACCACGCGCCTTGGCGAGTACGCCCACCGCGCTACCCACCGCGCCAGAAGCGGCGGTCACGCAAACGGTTTCGCCTGCTTTTGGATTGCAAATTTTCATTAAGCCATACCAAGCCGTCACGCCAGGCATTCCCACCGCGCCAAGGTAGGCAGACAAAGGGATGTGAGCCGTATCGACCTTACGCAGCATACCCATCACCGAGTCCGATGCCACGCCGTACTCTTGCCAGCCGCCCATACCTACCACCTTATCGCCAACAGCGTACTTGGCACTTTTAGTTGCAACCACTTCGCCTACCGTGCCACCAATCATCACCTCGCCCAGCGCCTGCGCCGCTGCGTAACTCTTGCTGTCGTTCATGCGCCCGCGCATGTAAGGGTCGAGGCTCAGGTAGTGGTGCTTCACCAGCACTTCGCCGTCTTTGAGTTCAGGTGTTGGACTAGAGAGTAGCTTGAAGTTGCTGGCAACTGCATCGCCAACTGGGCGGTTGTCTAAAACGATTTGTTGATTGATAGGCATGAAAATCTCCTGTTATAAAAATTAATTAATCTGTCGAAATTTGAGGGATAGGTTCATTGAGCGGGTTAATCACTCGCGTCCCGTCCTTACCCCGAGCTGGTAGGCGCTTTACGTATTTAAAAGTTCCCGTGCTGGACGCGCACACTCTGCCTGCTTCGTCATAAATCGATGCTTCGGTAAACGCCATCGTGGCGGTGCGGTGAATCAGTTTGCCTTTGGCGGTGAGTAAACCCAGCGGACTAGGCCGCATAAAGGTGGTCTTCATCTCGATGGTGACCACGCCCATTTCAGCTTGGGCACTCCTCGCTGCGGTTGCCATCGTCACATCAAGCAGTGTCATCACCACACCGCCGTGCGCGACGGCGAAGGAATTGGCGTGCTCTGGCTTAGGCGTATAGAGGATGGTGGATTCGCCGCCTTCAAAGCGTGTGAGATCGAATCCGAGCAACTTAACAAACGGAATTTCTACGCCAAAACCTTTGGCTGCAAACGAATCTAAAGACATGACTACCCCGCCGTTACGCAAGACACGCCGCCATCCACCGCCATCCATTGACCTGTAATGTGCTTACCAGCGTTAGATGCGAAGAGCAACGTGAGGCCCTTCAAATCTTCGTCATCTCCCAAGCGCCCCAGCGGTGCACCTTCTTTCAGTCGCTCTTCACCCAATGCTTTGAGTGTGCCCATCGTCATCTTGCTGGGGAAGAATCCTGGGCACACGGCGTTCACGCGGATGTTGTACTTGCCCCACTCCGCCGCCAACGTGCGTGTGAAGTTGATCACCGCGCCCTTGCTGGTGTTGTAGGCAATCGTGTTCATGCCGCTAGGGTTGCCGCCAAGGCCTGCAATAGACGCGAGGTTGATGATCGAGCCGCTCTTGCGCGCAATCATCGATTTCTTCGCGATCTGCTGACTCAAAATAAAGTAGCCACGGATATTGAGGTTCATGACCTTATCCCATGCATCCACAGGATGGTCTTCAGCAGGCGCACCCCACGCTGCGCCTGCGTTGTTCACCAAAATGTCGATGTGCCCGAGCCGCGCGATGGACTCGTCTGCAAGCCTTGTAATGTCTGCTTCGGCAGCACAATCGGCAGCAATAAAACTCGCATCAATGCCCTGTGCTTTTAGTACAGCAACGGCTTCTTCTAGGTCACTGGCTTTGCGTGACGAGAGCACAATTTTCGCGCCCGCTTCGCCAAGGCTTTGTGCCATTTGCAAGCCAAGTCCGCGTGAGCCGCCTGTAACTAGTGCTGTTTTCCCGCTGAGATCGAAGAGTTGTTGAATGGTGCGAGCGGTCATTTAAATCTCCAAGTATTTATATTTAAAAAGCGTTTTCAGGTAAATCAGCACACGTCGAATCACGACTGCTCACCACATTTAGCCAAGCGTCAATCTTAGGCAACTCATAGTTAAAAAAGAATTGCATCGCGCCTAGGCGACCCACAGAAGCATCATCGGTTTTGCCCACGCAAGTCATGCCCACATCGAGCCAAATCCAAGCAAGTACCGCATGACCAAAAGCTTGCATGTACGGCACGGCATTGGCAAGCGCTTCGGACGGTTTGCCCGTGCTCCACGCCGCCTTAGTGGCTGCGTCGATTTTGTTGGCATGCTCGCGAAGCGATCTAGCATGAGCCTCTAGAGCAGGTATCTGCAAAGCCTTATCAATTGTGGCTTTGAAGCGTGCCACTAACACGCCATAAGCCTTGCCATCTTCCATCAACACCTTGCGCCCGAGCAAATCCATCGCTTGAATGCCGTGCGTACCTTCGTGGATCATGTTGAGGCGGTTATCGCGCCAGTATTGCTCGACTGGAAAGTCGCGCGTGTAGCCATAGCCGCCGTGGATTTGAATCGCCAAACTATTGGCTTCCAAGCACCACTCGGACGGCCAGCTTTTTACGATAGGCGTTAGCACTTCCAAAAGCAAACGCGCTTCGTTTGCAGCATCCGCCTTGGCCGTGTGCATCTCATCAACGAGCCTCGCGCAGTACAGCGCCAATGCCAATGCGCCCTCGCCATACGATTTTTGTGCCAGCAGCATGCGCTTGATGTCGGCGTGTTCAATCAATCGAACTTGCGGCGCAGTTGCGTCTTTTCCTGCGCCGCCAATAGGACGACCTTGCGGACGGTTCTTGGCGTAATCTAGCGAAGCGTAATAGCCCGCCAAGCCCAGCATGGTCGCTGCCATGCCAATGCCAATACGGGCTTCGTTCATCATGTGGAACATGCAGCGCAGGCCTTCGCCTGGCTTGCCGACCAAATAGCCCACAGCACCAGCAGCAGCGCCCGCGCCGCCATCGGGTTTAAATGCGCCTTCGCCAAAATTGAGTAGTGTGTTCGTCGTGCCGCGCCAACCTAGCTTGTGATTGAGACCTGCCAAGACAACGTCGTTGCGCTCGCCTGTGAGCTCGCCTTTGGCGTTCACCATTTTTTTCGGCACGATAAACAGCGAAATGCCACGTGTGCCAGCAATCAACTTGCCACTCTCATCTGGAATCTTCGCCAGCACCAAATGCACGATGTTCTCGGTCATGTCGTGCTCGCCCGAGCTAATCCACATTTTGTTTCCCGTGATGCGATAACGTGGCCCTAGCGGATCGTCCGCAAAGTCCATTCCATCAGGCACGGCACGTGTCGTAATGTCCGACAACGACGATCCCGCTTGCGGCTCAGACAAGCACATCGTGCCCGCCCAGCGCCCATTAAATTCATTGGCAGCAAAGACTTCTGCTTGCACGGGTGTGCCATGCGTGCGGATGCAGTTCGCGTTGCCAACCGATAGCAAGTTAGAGCCAATACTAATGCTGGCGCAGCCAAAAAAAGTATTAGATGCCGCCTCAACTGTATAAGGCAGTTGCATCCCGCCCTGCTCATAATCTTGCGCCGCAGCCAGCATCCCCGACTCGGCATAAGCTGCTCTTGCATCATGCGTGGCCTGCGGCAAAATGACACGCAATGCGCCGTCCGCGCCCACCTCAGTACGCGGCTCTTGGGTATCCACCAAGCGATTAAACGGCGCGTACTTCTCGCGAGCGATGCGCTCACAGGTGTCCAGCACGGCATCAAACGTCTCACGCGAGTGATCTGAAAAGCGCAAACGCTGATTCAATGAATCAGCGTTTAGCCAGTCGTAGAGAAGGAAATCAAGAGTGGTGCGCAGCGACATCATGATTCCTTTTTTACTTACAGTACTTCGAAAATACCCGCAGCACCCATACCGCCGCCGACGCACATCGTCACGCACACGCGCTTAGCGCCGCGGCGTTTGCCTTCAATCAGTGCGTGGCCTGTGAGGCGTTGACCGCTCACGCCGTAAGGGTGACCCACGGCAATCGCGCCGCCATTCACGTTCAAACGGTCATCAGGAATGCCCAGCTTGTCTCGGCAATAAATCACTTGCACGGCGAAGGCTTCGTTCAATTCCCACAAGTCGATGTCATCCACTTTGAGGCCGAGTTTTTTAAGCACTTTTGGAATCGCAAACACAGGGCCGATGCCCATTTCGTCTGGCTCAAGACCTGCCACAGCAAAACCTAAGAAACGACCGAGCGGCTTCAAACCTTTTTGCTCGGCATACTTTTCGCTAGTGACCACACACGCACCGCCGCCGTCCGAGAACTGGCTAGCATTGCCTGCGGAAATCAAACCGCCAGGGAGGGCGGAGCGCAGACCTGAGATGCCCTCTTTAGTTGTGCCGTCACGGATGCCTTCGTCAGCACTCACGGTCACTTCTTTGGTTCTGAGACCCATCACCTTATCGGCCACGCCCATCGTCACGGTAATCGGTGCGATTTCTTCGTTAAACAGTCCTGCTGCAAGCGCCGCTACAGCGCGCTGCTGGCTACGTGCGCCGTACTCGTCCATGGCATCACGACCGATGTTGTAACGCTTGGCCACTTGCTCAGCCGTTTGCAGCATGTTCCAGTAAATGGTCGGCTTGTTTTTAGCGAGCCACGAATCAGCCAGCATGTGCTTGTTCATTTCTTGCTGTACGCAAGAAATGCTCTCCACGCCGCCTGCCACATACACGTCGCCCTCACCTGCAATGATGCGCTGCGAAACCATCGCAATGGTTTGCAAACCTGACGAGCAAAAACGGTTCACCGTTGCGCCCGACACAGTGATTGGCAAACCCGCGCGCAAAACGATTTGCCTAGCGATGTTCGCGCCCGTTGCGCCTTCTGGATTAGCACAGCCCATCAACACGTCTTCGATGTCGTTGGCATCAATGCCAGCGCGCTTGACGGCGTGCTCGACAGCGTGACCGCCAAGGGTCGCGCCATGCGTCATATTGAAAGCGCCCTTCCAGCTTTTTGCCAAAGGAGTGCGTGCGGTAGAAACAATTACTGCGGATGTCATGATATTTTTTCCTTAGATATTTTTCGAGGCGGATTAGTTGAATGTCTTACCAGTAGCTGCCAACTTAGCAAGTAGCGGAGCGGGCTTCCAGAAGGCGGCGTCATCGAGCGGATTTTTAGCAAAACGTGCCATCGTCTCAACCACGTTAAACAGTCCTTTTTGATCAGCGTAATGCAGTGGGCCACCGCGATATGCAGGGAATCCGTAACCAAAGATATAAACGATATCAATATCGCTTGCCTTGTTAGCAATGCCTTCTTCCAAGATGTGCGCGGCTTCGTTGACAAGAGCAAACACCAAACGTTGCACAATTTCTTCATCCGATATCTTGCGCGGCGTGATACCGAGCGACTTGCGATGCGCCTCAATCATGGCAACCACTTCTGCGTTTGGAATCGCATCGCGCTTACCCGCCACATAGTCGTACCAACCTTTGCCAACTTTTTGACCAAAGCGGCCTTGCTCGCACAAAAGATCGGCCGTTTTGCTGTATTTCATCTCGGCACGCTCGGTAGCGCGGCGCTTGCGGATCGCCCAACCAATATCGTTACCCGCCAAATCACCCATGCGGAAAGGCCCCATCGCCATACCGAACTTCTCCATGGCTTTGTCCACTTGGGCTGGCGTGCAGCCCTCATCTAACAAGAAGCCACCTTGGCGACCGTATTGCTCGATCATGCGGTTGCCAATAAAGCCATCGCATACGCCCGAGACCACAGCGGTCTTTTTGATCTTTTTGGCGATGGTCATCACCGTCGCCATCACGTCTTTACTTGTCTTTTCGCCACGCACAACCTCAAGCAGCTTCATCACATTGGCAGGGCTAAAGAAGTGCAGACCCACAACGTCTTGCGGGCGCTTGGTAAAGCTGGCAATCTTGTTGACATCCAGTGTTGATGTGTTGGAAGCCAAGATGGCACCAGGCTTCATCACGGCATCTAACTGCTGGAACACTTTTTCTTTCACGCCGATTTCTTCAAACACCGCCTCAATCACGAGGTCAGCGTCTTTCAAATCGTCGTAGGACAGCGTGGTGGTGAGCAGCGCCATGCGCTCGTCCAGCTTGGCTTGCTTGAGCTTGCCCTTGGTCACTTGCGCATCGTAATTTTTCTTGATGATCGCAATGCCTTTGTCGAGCGCTTCTTGCTTCATCTCCAGCATCTTGACTGAAATGCCAGCATTTAAGAAGTTCATGGTGATGCCGCCGCCCATCGTGCCAGCGCCAATCACGGCTACTTGCTTGATGGTACGTTGCGGTGTGTCGCTTGGCACATCAGGAATCTTGCTGGCAGCACGCTCAGCCACAAACAGATGACGCAGTGCGCGGCACTCAGGTGTCCACATCAGGTTAATAAAGATATCGCGCTCAGCCACCATGCCGTCGTCAAACTTCATAGTGAGTGCGTTTTGCACCGCATCCACGCATTTAACGGGCGCTGGATAGTTCTTTGCCATACCCGCGACCATGTTGCGAGCAAACTGGAAATAAGCCTGTGCATTTGGGTGAGAAACTTTCAAGTCACGTACACGTGGCAAAGCAGAGCCATCGTCGTGCTTGGCAGCAATCTCTTTGGCATAAGCCAGAGCCTCAGCCGCCAAGGCTTCTGGGGCGCTTGCCATCTTGTCGAATAATTTTTGACCCGGAATCGAAGCCAGCATTTCACTCTTCACAGGCTCGCCGCTCACAATCATGTTGAGCGCGGTCTCCACACCCAAAACGCGCGGCAAACGCTGCGTACCACCTGCGCCAGGAATCAAGCCTAGCTTGACTTCGGGCAGCGCCACCAGTGTGCCAGGCGCCGCGATGCGGTAGTGGCAACCGAGCGCTAATTCCAAACCGCCACCCATACAAATGCTATGAACAGCGGCGATGGTAGGCTTGGCAGAGTTTTCCATCATCAAAATCAAAGAGAGCAAATTCGGCTCTTGAATCGACTTGTCCGAACCAAACTCGGTAATGTCCGCGCCGCTACAAAATGCCTTGCCAGCGCCCGTGACCACAATCGATTTCACAGCAGGGTCAGCGTTCGCCTTGTGCACACCATCAGCAATAGCAAGCCGCGTGGCGTGCGACAGACCGTTCATAGGAGGGTTAGCAAGAGTAACGACAGCAACGTCGCCAATCACTTGATATTGAGCAGTCATAAAAGTTCCTTATTCAAAGTTACAAACAAACGCAAAAGCGCAGACAGATTTACAAAAAAGCACGATCGTTCGATATTCTAGCGGTATTTTTTGCTAGTCATTCCACCAATTGCTAGTGCCTGTAGAAAACTTGAAGAGTTTTATCTCAGGGTCAACCTCGTATAGAGCAATATTTGTTTTATTCATTTTCCAAGAGATGACTTCTTTACCTGGTGGTGAAATGTTAGTGAGATGCAGTTTGCTCAGGATAAAAGCCGTTATTGAATCGGCCTCATCAATCACAACAGCAAAATATGGCGTGCAATTGAATGCCTTGCAAGCAGCATCTAGTTTTATTAAATTGTCATTGGGAATACTCAGCGAGCTACCATCCGTGCCAGCATTACGTGAGCGGGACTTTACAGAAATCCCCATCACCTCTTGCGTGTGTGGATTACGAGCAATGATGTCCAGTCCTACGTGGTCTACTAGAGCGCACTCAAAACCATGCTTTGATAGCCAATAAAGAATCAAGCGCTCAGCAAAATCACCAGTAATTTTTGAATGTCGTGAACTTTTAATAATCTTCATAGAGTCTCATTTAGTACGAGTAGCGTTTGCCTCAACAAAATTGATTTTGACTTATCTTTGACATTTATCAAAAATCCCAAATTGGGACTAAAATACATTCATGCGAGTCATAGCCGTTTCCACACTGAGAGAATTTTGGGAGCAATCCGCGCATCGTGATGCCGAGCAGCCGCTAAAGGCTTGGGTTGCTGAGGTGAATGAGGCGCAATGGGAATCTCCCTCTGACATTAAGGCGCATTTTGGCAATGCGAGTATTTTGAAAGCAGGTCGCGTGGTGTTCAACATCAAAGGAAACGATTACCGATTGGTTGCCGCGGTGTCCTACAAATTCAACATTGTTTTCGTGAAGTTTGTGGGTACGCACCGTGCCTACGACAAGATAGACGCTCAAAGTGTCGAATTGCCGGATTGAACTACAGATTAGGAAAATCAAAATGAACATTACTCCCATCCGTACCAAGCAAGATTACAAAGCCGCTCTGCGCGAAATCTCAAAGCTGATGGCGCTTGACCCTGACGTTGGAACGCCCAATGGCGACAAGCTAGATGTGCTCGCCACCCTCGTGCAAGCCTACGAGGCGACGCATTACCCGATTGCCGCGCCCGACCCTATTGAAGCGATTAAATTTAGATTAGAGCAAGGCGGGCTCAGCACCAAAGATTTGCAACCCATGATTGGACGACCTAATCGTGTGTACGAGGTACTCACTAAAAAGCGCAATCTCACGCTGCAAATGATTCGCCGCTTGCATCACGGACTTGGCATACCGCCCGCTGCGCTAATTGCCGAGTACGCTTAAATTAGCGAGTATTCGATACAACTTTATCAAATACTCGCGAGTTTTTAATAAAGTACTTCCGATTTATCGCAAAAGCAGCACCACCGCCCGAGCCTCCATCGCCAGCCCCTCGCCCACAGGCCCCATCTTCTCGGCGGTCTTAGCTTTGACATTAACTTGGGCTACATCCAACCCCAGCGCTTCGCTTAAATTTTTCCGCATAGCGTCGATGAATGGCGCGAGCTTTGGCGCTTGCGCGATCACCGTGCTGTCCACATTGCCAATCTGCCAGCCGCTCTCTCGCACCAATGCTGCTGTGTGTTTGAGTAACGCCACGGAGTCTGCGCCTTTGTAGCGCGGGTCAGTATCGGGGAAGTGTTTGCCAATGTCGCCCAGTGCCGCTGCACCCAGTAGCGCATCGGTGATGGCGTGGCACAGCGCGTCTGCGTCGGAGTGCCCAAGTAGGCCTTTGCTAAACGGAATCGTGACGCCACCCAGCACGAGCGGTCTGCCTTCGACCAGTTTGTGCGTGTCCCAGCCTTCGCCAATTCTGAATTGTGGGGAATTGCTCATCGTTTTGTTCCTGCTGTTCAAAATCGCTTCAGCCAAAGCGAAGTCTTCTGGGTATGTCACTTTGAAGTTTTGGCTGGAAGCCTTGACCAGCTTGGGCTGCAGCTTGACGGCTTCCATAGCGCTTGCATCGTCGGTGATAGCCATGCCTGCCCGCGAAGCCTTATCCAGTGCGGCCTTCAGGCTTCCTATCCGAAACATTTGCGGTGTTTGCGCGGCCCATTTGCCTGCTCGATCTACTGTGTCATCCACCCTACCCTCAATAGAGGATTTCAACGTGTCCGCCACAGGGCAAGCCAAAAGGCCACCCACCGCGTCATTCTGGCATTCGTCGATCAGGTAATTGATTTGCTCTGGGGTGATGAGACACCGCGCTGCGTCGTGCACCAACACCCAATCGGTACTGTTGCAGCCCTTATCCAGTAAGGCTTGCAGGCCATTTTTTACCGTGTCAGCGCGCGTTGCACCACCGCAGGGGAGGATGTCTGCATTGGCGTTAAGCGTTGTAAAGGTCGCATCATTTGGTGAGACCACAACAACCGTTTTGGCAATGCGACTAACCGCAGCGAAAGCATCAAGTGTGTGCAGCACCATCGGCTTGCCTGCAATTGTTTGGTACTGCTTTGGCGCATCGCCGCCCGCACGCAATCCAGCGCCTGCACACGGTATAAGTGCAAAAAAACGCGCTGTCAAATGCGGGGTTGAATTTAGATTCATCTATGCATTCTAAAATTGATTGCTTATGGATTTACCAAAATTAAAAGCGGGACAGCGTTTTACGCTTACCAAACCCGCAGGCTCTGGCGATGCGCTCTTATTGGCGCAACTAGCGATTCGAGACAAAGCAGAGCACAAAATC
>CANBRV010000053.1 GCA_947372005.1 Comamonadaceae bacterium
TCTGCCCCTTGCAAACTCTCCACTGTTTTGAGCGATTTGCCATCAATGGATGGCAGTAATTGCATGCAGGAGTTAGTTGGGATGTAGTTGACGGTTGTGCCGTCCGCTGCCAGCTCACCCACCAGCACCACACACGCACCGCAGTCGCCTTCCGCGCAGCCCTCTTTAGTTCCTGTTCGGTGCAAAGATTCGCGCACGTAATCGAGCACTGTCGTGGTGCGGCGCACGCCCACGGCTTCCTTGATTTGGCCGTCTAAAACAAAACGAACGGTATTGGTGACTTGGGTCATAAATGGCCTTGACTGAGAAGGAGAGGGAGCAAAAAGAAGCTGCTAATTTTAAGGCCTAGTTCACTTTTTGGCTTTAAACCAATCGGCAATCTGCTGGCGCTCGGCGGACGTGATACCTGTGGCATTGTTCATAGGCATCAGCTTGGTGACAACAACCTGTTGGTAGACAAGTGCGGCATTTTTTTCTAAAAACGCTGTTGAGTCTAAGCGGATGCCTTTTTGCTGCAAAGCTGAACCGTGGCACATGATGCAGCGTGCAGTGGCGATTTCCAAAATGGCGGCTGTATCTGTCTTAGGTAGTGCCGAACTGCCCACAGAGGCCTTATCCAGTGTGGCCTGCGGGGCAGGTTTGCTAGTCGGCGCTAACCACACGATGACCGCCAAAATCACCACCACACCCGCAATTGCGTATTTAATCGGGTTGCCGTTGCGTCCATGCTTGAAGCCGTGGCGCAGCACAAAATATTGCCTGATGGCCGCGCCAGCCAGCATCATCAAAACCAGCACGAGCCAGTTGTGCTCATGCGTATAAGTAAAGCTGTAATGGTTGCTCAGCATGGCAAAGAGCACGGGCAGCGTGAAGTAGGTGTTATGCACGCTGCGCTGCTTAGCCAGTTTGCCGTGGATGGCGAGTGCTTTGCCATCGTATGGCTTGCCACTAGTCATGGCCGCGACGACGATGCGCTGGCCTGGGATGATGCCAAAGAAGACGTTGGCGCTCATGGCTGTGGCAATCATTGCGCCGACCAGTAAAAACGCGGCGCGTCCTGCAAACCAGTGGCAGGCCAAATAGGCGGCGGCCGTAATCACCAGCAGCATGACCGTACCCACAATGGCTTCACCGTTTTTGCGAAAGCCAAATACGCGGCAAGTGAAGTCGTATATCAACCAAAAGCCACCCAAAAAGCACAGCGCGATGCCAATCGCATCGGCTTTGTCCCAGTCCATGAGCGATTTGTCAATCAAATACGTTCCTGCGTTGTAGAGGTACATCAAAGTAAACAGCGCAAAGCCCGACAGCCACGTGGAGTAGCTCTCCCAATAAAACCAGTGTAGGTGCGAGTGAATGGTTTTGGGTGCAACCATATACTTTTGCGGGTTATAAAAGCCCCCCCCATGCACCGCCCACATGGCACCGTCCACGCCTTTTTCTAGCAAGTCGGGGGAGGTGGGTTTGATGAGGTTGCTGTCTAAAAAGACGAAGTAAAACGAAGAGCCTACCCACGCGATGGCAGTAATGACGTGCACCCAGCGGATGAGAAGATTGGCCCAGTCCAGTAAATAAGTTTCCATAAGCATTCGAAATTAGATGCAATAAGTGTATACAGTTTTAGTCTCGCAATTGCAGCAACTGTGCCGCCACCGCCACCGCAATCACTTCGGGCTCTTTGCCAGCGATGCCGCTCACTCCAATCGGGCAGGTCACTTGCGCGAGTTCTGCATCCGTAAAGCCCCGCTCACGCAGTCGATTTTTGAATGTCGCCCATTTGGTCTTTGAGCCAATCAGGCCGATGAAGGGCAAATCGTTTTGTTCGCGATTTCTTCTCAAACATTGCTGCACGATCTCCAAATCTTCGGCATGGCTAAAGCTCATGATGAGCACCGCACAGCCAGTCGCAAGGCTTGGCACAGCGCTTTGCACAGGATCGGAATGTTCGCAAACGATCTTGCTGGGCATATCCTCAGGAAAGATTTCATCTCGGCTATCAATCCAAGTAACGCGGTAGGGAAGCGCGTTCAAAACATGGACGATGGCACGCCCGACATGACCACCACCAAAGAGCGCAATGGGCTTGCAGGCCACATCCTGCTTGGTCTGTAGCAGTGCCAATTGCGATTCGTTGATGCGCTCAAACGACAAATCCATCACGCCGCCGCAGCATTGCCCCAAGCTTGGACCGAGGGCGAAACGCTTCGATTTTTCAAGCTCATTTTTAAAATTTTTTGCATGTGCGATGGCTTGATATTCCACATTCCCACCGCCCAGCGTCCCGATGATGCCGTCGTCCTTCACCACCATCCACGTGCCTGTTTCACGCGGCACCGAGCCTTGGGTTTGGGTGACGGTGATAAGGATCATGACGAGATTTTAAGAGGTGGGATTTTGAATAAGGGTTTCTCATAGTGTGCACAATTTAATTTTTGTGCACAATTATTAAATTATGGAAAATGTAGTCTCTACCGTAACCGTCTCAGATCAAGCCTTCCAGGCTTTGCGAAACGACGTTTTGTTTGGGGTTCACAGTCCTGACGTCAAACTCAAGATGGATACGCTGCAATCCCTGTATGGGTTCTCTAGCAGCCCACTGCGCGAAGCGCTTAACCGTTTGACGCAAGAAGGTTTGGTCAATGCAGACGAGCGACGTGGTTTTAAGGTTGCGCCCATCTCCCCAGAGGATTTGGCAGACATCACAAAAATGCGATTAATGATTGACTTGCCGGCCTTGCGGGACGCTATTGCGTTAGGCGACGATGCTTGGGAGGCTGACATTGTTGCGTGCTTCCATCGATTGTCAAAAATCGAATCGCGCCTACCAGATGGTCCTGTCGTGTTGGATGCACAGTGGAGTCAGCACCACCGCGCATTCCACTTGGCATTGATAGCGGCTTGTCCTTCAGAGCGGCAACTGGCGCTGAGTAAAAGCTTGTTTGATCAAGCGGAGCGTTATCGCCAGTATTCGGCGCGAAATAGGCGAGTACTGAAGCGGAAAGACGAAGAGCACAAAATTTTGATGGAAGCGGTTTTAAACCGTAAGGCCGAGCAGGCAATCGCTTTGCTTGCTGAGCACATTGAAAGCACCCAGCGTAATGTCCTATCGGCCTTTCAAGGCCAAAAATAGTTATTTAAATCTAGAGGAAAAAATGCTTAAAGTTACTCAGCCCACACCTTCGCACTTTGGTATCTACGTGACCGACGTTGAAAAAATGGTGCATTTCTACACCACCGTTTTTGGTCTCAAACAAACTGACCGAGGTGTAGGTAAGACATTCAAAGCGCCATTGGTGTTTCTAAGTGCTAGCCCTGATCAACACCACCAGCTCGTGATTGCAGGCGGTCGCCCGCCTGAGGCGACGTTCAGCACCGTGATGCAACTCTCGTTTGCCGTGCCGTCGATTCAGCATTTGCGTGACTTGACGGCCGCTGCCACTGCGCTGGGCGCTAGCAAGGTGCTGCCGCTCAATCACGGGAATGCGCTTTCCGTGTACTTTGCCGACCCTGAGGGCAATACCGTTGAAATCTATTTAGATATGCCTTTTTATATTACGCAGCCGCATGGCGATCCGCTCGATTTGACCAAGGACGACGAGACCTTGATGCGCGAGACCGAAGCCATTTGCAGAAGCGACCCGACATTCATGCCAATTGCCCAGTGGCAAGCACAATTCGCCAATAAAACAGTTCAATAAATCACATTAATACTTCATTTTTTAACAAGGACTCACCATGAAATTACTTTCCTACAGCTATCAAGGCCGCGAAACTTGGGGCGCTGTTGTGGGCACGGACGATGTTGTCGATTTGGGCAAAGCCATGCCGCAATACGCGACGCTGCTTGACTACATTGCCGCAGATGCGTATTTGAATGCAGCCAAGGACGTGCAAGGCAAGCCCGTTAGTGCCAAGCTGGCTGACATCACGTTTTTGCCAGTCATCACTAAATCCGAAAAAATTGTCTGTGCGGTGCGCAACTACATGGATCACCACAAAGAAGTGCTGGCAGCAGGGATGCACCGAGAGCTTTCGGAAGAGCCGCCTATCTTTCTGCGCGTGTGGCGCTCCCAAGTCGGGCATGGGCAGTCGATGGTTTGCCCGCGCGTTTCTGGCTCTTTCGATTGGGAAGGTGAGCTCGCGGTCATCATTGGCAAGGCAGGGCGTGATATTCCAGAGGGCAAAGCGTTTGAGCATGTGGCGGGCTACTCTTGTTACAACGATGGCAGCATCCGCGAGTGGCAATTTCATGCCAAACAAATTGCATCAGGCAAAAATTTTGAAGCCACGGGTGGTTTTGGCCCTTGGATGGTGACAGCGGATGAAATTCGTCCGAATCAAGAGTTGAAGTTGGTTGTGCGCCTCAATGGCGAAGTGATGCAATCGAGTCACACAGGGCATATGATTTTCTCTATCGCCAAGCTGATTAGCTACGCATCTACTATCTTTACCTTAGTGCCGGGGGATGTGATCGCGACGGGCACGCCAGCTGGTGTGGGCTGGAGTCGCAAACCACCGCGGTTTATGAAGCCGGGTGATGTGTGCGAAGTGGAAATTGAAGGCGTCGGCACTTTGGTCAACCCCATCGTTGCACAGGACTGATGATGCGCGCCATTCAAGTGCAGGTGCCAGGCGGCCCCGAATGCTTGATGGCAGTCGATTTGCCCCTGCCTGCGCCAGCAGTAGGGCAAGTCAGGGTGAGAGCGCAGGCCATTGGCGTGGGCCGTCCTGATGTTTTGATTAGGCAAGGTACCTACAAATGGATGCCGCCGCTGCCCGCGATTCCGGGGGCGGAGTTGGCAGGCGAAATAGATTCTATCGGCGATGGGGTGCAGAGCTGGCAAATCGGTGACAGGGTTTTGGTGAGTTCGCGGGAACTTGCCCAGCGCGGTGGGTGCTATGTGGAATCCATCGTCGTGCCAGAGGATGCACCCTACCGATTGCCGGCAACCATCTCGTGCGCCGATGCAGTGAGTTTGCCTAATTTGCAATTGGCGCTGGCTTTGATGCAAGTAGGTGGCAAGTCGCCAAGTGCGCAGCCTAGCCTCTTGATTACGGGCGCGTCAGGTGGGGTGGCCACCATGCTGTCGCGCTTAGCCAAGCATTTGGGATTTATCACGATTGGGACGAGCCGAAAAACATTGGCAACAGACGATGACTTAATGACGGGTTTTGACCACGTGATCGCAAGCGAAACAGGCGATTTGTCATCGCAAGTATTAGCTGTCACGCAAGGGCGTGGTGTTGATTTGGTATTCGATCATTTGGGTGGCCGCACCTTGATCGATGCTTTGCATTGCTTGGCACCACTTGGCACGGTCGTGTCGTACAACATCGTTCAGGGAGCGCCCAGCGAGGATGTGTTTCAAGTCCTGCGAAAACTCTTGGCCAAAAGTTTGGCTGTGCGGTGCTTCTCCATGCACACCTTGGACGCTGATCGCTCTAATCGGCGCGCACTGATGCAGTCCGCGATTGACTTAATGGCTGCTGGACACGTTAAACCGTCTACCGCACAAATCTTTCAATTGGACGATGTACGCCTTATCCACATATGGCTGGATGCGGGGTCGGTCTCGGGTAAGTTGGTGATGCAGCCCTGATAGATATTTAAAACAGGAGATAAACATGACGACTTTGTTGAGTAAAAAATGCTTGGTGGCGCTCGCGCTATGCAGCGCGGCGGTGCTAGCGATGGCTCAGGCTTACCCTGAGCGCCCTATCAAAATCATGCAAGGCTTTGCGCCTGGTGGCAATGCGGATGCGATTGCTCGGGCTGTGAGCGGTGAAATGGGCAAGGGTCTTGCGCAATCTTTTGTTGTGGAGGCGCAAGCAGGTGCGGGCGGGACGATTGCAGCGACGACCGTGTCCAAAGCCAAACCTGATGGCTACACCTTGCTGTTGGCAACTGGCGGTCATGCTGTGGCGGGCGCACTGTATAACAACTTGGCGTATCGTACGGTGCAAGATTTTGAGATGGTGAGCACGATCACGTACTTTCCGTTTTTAATTGTGGTTGCAGCTGATAGCAAGATGAATAGCTTGAGCGCCATACTTGCCAATGCCAAAGCCAACCCTGACAAAGTGGGCTATGGCACGGCAGGCATTGGCTCTACACATCATTTGGCTGGCGAGTTACTAGCAAGCATGTCTAAAACCCAGTTGCTACATGTTCCTTATCGCGGTGATTCTGCGGCGCTCACGGCATTGCTTGCAGGTGATATTCCCATGATCATTGCGCCGCCCACAGCGGTACTTGCCAATATCAAAGCAGGCAAGCTACGTGCTATAGCAACAACCAGCCCGCAGCGTTGGGCGGGTTTGCCTGATGTGCCAACGGTGGCAGAGCAAGGCGTGTTGGGTTATGACGTGCGTTCCTGGGCTGGGTTGATGGCGCCAGCTGGTACGCCGCGTGCAGTGATTGATCGTTTGAATGCCGAGTTGCAAAAAGCGCTACTTGTGCCCGCCGTTAAAACCCGATTAGAGGATATGGGCGGCGAAGTGCGTGGCAGTTCGCCTGAAGAAATGAAGACCATGGTGGCGAACCAAACGCAAAAGTGGATTCAAGTGGTGGGTGAAGCCAAGATTCCTAAGCAATAAATTCTGACTCGATTCATAGGAGATACACATGTCATTGATTGAAATTCGCAAGCGCAGTTTAACGATTGAAACCCAATACCACGAAGGCGGACCCGTACTAGAGACGCCGCTCAAATTAGCCGCTGCTTGCGCTGTGATTAAGAACCCTTATGCGGGGCGCTATGAGCCTGATTTGATGCCTTTTATGGCAGAGCTTAGAAGCCTAGGTACTTTGCTTGCAGAGGAGTTGGTCGCGACTTTAGGAAAAGAAAATATCGAGGTCTATAGCAAGGCGGCTATCGTTGGCGTGAATGGCGAAATGGAGCACGGTGCCGTGTGGCACGAAGCGGGCGGCTGGGCGATGCGCAGTGTGCTGGGTGAGCCTAAAGCGATGGTGCCAGCATCCAAAGCGGTGGCGGCAACGGGTTACAGATTGATGGTGCCACTGCACAACATCCATGCGTCTTACGTGCGCAGTCACTACAACAGCATGGAAGTGGGCATTCAGGATGCGCCGCGTCCGAATGAAATTTTGTTTGCGCTGGTGATGGGTACGGGCGGACGTGTGCACTCCCGCTTAGGCGGACTGACCAAGGACAAAATTTCTGTGCATGACGGTCAGCGGTGAAGCAGGGATGCACACATGAAGAAGTTCCCATTTCCGGTTGAGCAACTTAAATGGCTTGCTTTGGCTACCGCTTCAATGATTGCAGGCTGCGCGACAGTCGTGACGCCGTCCCAGCCTTTAGCTGAAGCCAAGGCTGGTACCTTAGCGCAATGCACACGTTTGAGTAGTGATTTCAATTTCCTGCACACTAGGCTGGAGTCTGTGGCGCTGGTCAATGACCCTAAACAACTGTTTGCTGGCACAGCTGTGGGTGAGTACTGCCTCATCAAAGGAAAGATGCATGAGCGCATCAGCCCTGTCGATGGACAAGCCTATGCGATTGGCTTTGAAATGCGCCTTCCGCAAGCGTGGGGTGGCCGCTTTTTGTATCAAGGTAATGGCGGTACGGATGGTGTTGTGGCACCTGCTGATGGCGGCCTTGCGCAGGGCTCGGGCGGGCTGCTCAAGAATGCCTTGCAAATGGGGTTTGCTGTTATCAGTTCCGACGCAGGACATACGGCTGCCCAAAATCCTTTGTTTGGGCTAGATCCACAGGCGAGGCTGGACTACGGCTATCAGGCGGTAGGAAAACTCACGCCCATGGCCAAAGCCGTGATTCAAGCCGCCTATGGTCGCCTTCCAGACCGCTCCTACATCGCGGGCACATCCAATGGCGGTCGGCATGCCATGGTTGCAGCCTCGCGTTATACCGAGCAGTACGATGGCTTTTTGGCGAATGCGCCCGGCATTCATCTGCAGCTATCGGCGGCTACCAATTTGTCAAATGTGAAACGATGGGATAGAGTTGCGACCACCAAGCGCGTCAACAATCAAGCTGACCTTGAGTCAGCGCTGCCAAAGTCAGAGCGTGAGCTGATTGCCAAAGCCATCTTGGCCAAATGCGATGCCTTAGACGGGGTAGTCGATGGCCTTGTGCAAGATATCGCGGCTTGCCGTAAAGCCTTTGATCTTGCCAGAGATGTGCCGACCTGCACGGGCGAACGGGATGGCAAAACCTGTTTAAGCGCAGTGCAAAAAGAAGTGGTAGCGCTTGCCTTTGCCAGCCCCAAATTGAGCAATGGCGCGCCCTTTTACAGCAGCTTCCCGTTTGACCCCGGGATTGTTCAAAGTGGCTGGGCAGAGTGGAAGTTTCGCAGTTCGGTGGGTAATGCACGCAATCCTGTTTCTGTCGGTTTTATGTTTTCTTCTCCGCCATCAAGCCAAATAAAGATGGCAACCGATAACTACCAATCAGCCGCATTTGCGCTTGCTTTTAATGTCGATAGTGAAGCTCCCAAGTTGTCAGCGACCAGCGGCATTTACACCGAGAGTGCCATGTCCTTTATGTCGCCGCCAGAGGCCACACGGCTCAATGCTTTACGCGCCAAAGGTGGCAAGCTTTTGGTGGCGCATGGCGTAGCCGATCCTATTTTTTCAGCCGACGATATTGCCGATTGGTTTGTGGCGCTGGACGCCAATCACCAAGGGCAAGCCGCTAGCTTTGCAAGGCTCTTTTTTGTGCCGGGAATGGGGCACTCACGGGGTGGGCCTGCGACCGATCAGTTTGATGCACTCAGTGCTTTGGTGCAGTGGGTAGAGCGCGGCGAAGCGCCAGATCGTATCCATGCCTCAGCCAGAGGGGCAGGTAACCGAGGTGGTGTCAATACCGAGCTACCTGCTGATTGGCCAGCAAGTCGATCGCGCCCGCTGTGCGTCTATCCCAAGGTGGCTAGGTACAAATCAGGCGATCCAGAATTGGCAGATAGTTTTGTGTGCAATTAAGGCTTTCGCGATCATGACCCACGATAAGTTGAATAGCTCCATGGGCTCACGAGCAGGGGCACGTGATAGTGCTCATTGGCATGTGCAATCCCGAAATCGATGCTGACATGATTCAAAAAATTGGGTTCAGGTAGCTGAATTTTGAGTTTTTTGAAATAGCTTGCCACATCAAAGACTAGGCGATAAGTGCCGACTTTCAGTTTGTCGTGGTCGAATAGCAGCCCATTTGGATTTCGTCCATCGCTATTGAGCGTGAACGCCATCACCTGGGTTGCCTGCATGCCACGGGTTGTGTAGAGCGTGACCGCCATGCCCGCGGCTGGACAGCCGTGTGCGGTATCTAAAACGTGCGTAGAGAGTCCCATAGATCGTCCTTTTTTGTGTCTTTATGTGTATACAATTTTGCCATGTCCAAAACTTCCGCTTCTAAAGCCGCGTCTAAAGTTGCCGAGCCTACGCTCTCCAGCACGGACACCATTGTTCAAGCTTTGACTCGGGGCATCATCGAGCATCGCTTAATACCTGGTGAAAAACTCAAAGAACAGCGTATTGCAGATCAATTTGGCGTGTCGCGTACGTTGGTGCGGCAAGCGCTCTATCAACTCTCGCAAAAGCATTTAATCCGTATCGAGCAATCGCGCGGCGCTTTTGTTTGCGCGCCCTCTAGCCGCGAGGCCAAAGAGGTCTTCGCTGTGCGCATGATGCTTGAGTCGGCTATGGCGGAGGCCTTGATTGATGGATTGAACGCCACCAAAATCAAAAGTTTGCGTGAGCATCTGAAAGCAGAGGCCGATGCCGTCCAAAGCACCGATGCAGCGAATCGTGTTGAGTTGCTAGGCGACTTTCACGTTTTGATTGCGGAGTTAATTGGCAATGATGTGCTTGCGCAGTCACTGCAAGATCTCATTTCACGATGCTCTTTAATTACGCTGCTTTATCAATCGGACCGCGCTGCCGTTCACTCACACGATGAGCACGTCGCACTGGTCGAGGCCATTGTGAACAAGGATAAACGCTTAGCCGTGCAGTTGATGAATGCACACCTTGGCAGTGTGATTGATGGTTTGGATTTGAAAGGTTAATGCTGTGACTAAAGTCTATGACGGAACGGCCGCCTATCCAAGAGATCTTGCTGGCTATGGCCGCCACGTGCCGCATCCCCAGTGGCCAAAAGTCAATGGCGAGTCAGCGCGCATTGCTGTTCAGTTTGTTTTGAATTATGAAGAAGGTGGCGAGAACTCGGTGCTGCATGGCGACGCGGGTTCGGAGCAATTTTTATCCGAGATGTTCAATCCTGCGAGCTTTCCTGATCGCCACATCAGCATGGAAGGCATTTACGAATATGGCGCACGTGCAGGTGTGTGGCGCATCCTCCGAGAGTTTGAACGCCGTGGTTTGCCGTTGACTATTTTTGGTGTTGCAACGGCGCTAGAGCGCTCTCCAGATGTGACCCAAGCGTTTGTCGAGCTGGGTCACGAAATTGCTTGCCACGGCTACAAGTGGATTCATTATCAAAACGTCGATGAGGCTACAGAGCGTGAGCACATGCGTCTAGCGATGGAGATCATTGAGAAATTAACGAATCAAAAACCGCAAGGCTGGTACACGGGACGCGATAGCCCCAATACGCGGCGTTTGGTTGCCGACTATGCTGACGGTGAGCACACATTCACATACGACAGCGACTACTACGGTGACGACTTGCCGTTTTGGATGAAGGTCAAGAAGACCAATGGCGACGTGGCTTCCCAGCTCATCGTGCCCTATACGCTGGACTGCAACGATATGCGCTTTGCCTTGCCTCAAGGCTATTCGCATGCTGATCCGTTCTTTCAATATCTAAAAGATACGTTTGATGCGCTCTATGCGGAAGGCGACCCCGCGGGTTTGAATGCGCCCAAGATGATGAGTGTGGGCATGCACTGCCGCTTATTAGGTCGCCCTGGCCGAATTGTGGCGCTGCAAAAGTTTTTAGATCACATCGCTAGCAATGATCACGTTTGGGTGGCACGGCGTATCGATATTGCGAATCATTGGAGAGAGGTGCATCCATGTTAGTGCCGCCTAATTTAGACGGTCTTTACGAGCACTCACCTTGGGTGGTCGATCGAACGCTAGCCCAATATTCACAAGGCTTCCCAAGCATGGCCGCACTCAAGGCGGCGCTTGCGCAGACGGTTCAAGTGGCAACGCTTGATGAGCGGTTGGCTCTGATAAGAGCGCATCCAGAGCTTGC
>CANBRV010000054.1 GCA_947372005.1 Comamonadaceae bacterium
GTCACAAAACGCACGGGCGTCGGGATTCGCGCCAGCTCGGTGTGATCGGGCGCGAGCTTCAAGATAGCCTGTCCTTCCATCAAGCACACGTAGTAGTTGCCATCCGCATCCATCGCTGCGCCATCGGGTCTACCGCCGTAAACAACTTCTTCACCTTTGCGAGGGAAATTTTTTAGCACACGTCGGTTTGTCAGCCTATTGCTTGTTGCATCCCAATCAAAAATGGAAAGTACATGGTTAAAGGAGTCTGACCAATACATGGTTTTGCTATCTTTTGACCAAGCCAAGCCATTCGGAATGCTAGCGCCACTGGCCTGCACATCAATGTGGACGTGGCCTGCACGAAGATCTAAGCTGTAGAGCGTGCCTATTTTGGACGCCCTTTGCTCCATCGGCTCAATCATGGTGCCACACCAAAAACGCCCCTCGGGATCGCATCGACCATCGTTAAAGCGCATGATTTTGGGGTCATAGTCCAAATGCCCTGTGCCTGTTGTTGCCAAGGGCGTGATCTTGCCGCCCCACGCTTTGCCACGGTAAAAACCATCGCGCAGGGCGATAACCAGGCCGCCACTTTTGGCTGGCGCAATGCAGCAAGGTTCTTGGGGCATTTCCCACGATTCCTGTACACCTGTCGCCACATGCAACCTGTGAATCTTGAACCCCAGTATGTCTACCCAGTACAAACGCTCTTCATCAGGATGCCAAAACGGCGACTCGCCCAAAATACTGTGCTGCTTTGTCAGCTTTGTCCAGTCTTGATTCATGCGTTCTCCACATTGATACTCATCTGCGCACTAAACGTCTCGCCACTAGCCAACACACGCACACCCAACCGCTCAAGCTCAGCCGCGCTTGCTGCGCCTAAATTGATGGCATTATTGGCATGACTAACTGGCTCAATCGCCACAAAGTCTTTGCTTGGGTTGGTATAGGCAATCAGTCTTGGCAAGTTCGATTCGATTCGAGTGCGTATCAGCGAATCACTTAGCAAAGCCATACCTGTCCAGCCTTCAAAGCAATGGTCGATGTCTAAATCGGCACAGGGCGAGGCCAGTCCCGATGCGGGCTTCAGCTTTGCTGGCAGCGAGAGCGTGTCAAACGCGATCTGCGCGTCTACACGCTTGGCAAAGTAGGGATGCCAGCCAAGCCCCACGGGCGCAGGGCTTGGCACTTGATTAGTAATGGAGAGCGTCATGGTGAGTGCGCTGCCATCCAGTTTGAACACTTGCGACACATCAAAGGCGAAAGGCCATGCCGCGTCAGCCTTGTGCTCGTACGACAACATCGCAAAATCATCGCTGCTATCCAGTACCTCCCACGATCTTTGCCACGCCACGCCGTGCATGGCGTGCTCTTCTGTAGCTCCCATTTTGATGAGCGGATGATCCGTTCCTTGCCACTGCAACTGAGCCTTAGCCACGCGATTTGAAAATGGCACCATCGGGAAGCAGCCCATATCACGAACCGTGTGAATCACCGCTGGTGGCGCTCGCAACACAGAAACATTGCCCGCTAGGCCACAGTAGATAAGGCTTTCAAGAGAGCCGCCCAAATCAGGACGGATAACAGCGCGTAGGCTACCGCGCGCGAGTGTGATGGCAGCAGATGGAGTGCTCATGTCGACATTGTCGCTTGCATCCTGCGCGTCAAAAGTACCAAAGTCGCACCGCAAAAAAGAATGGTCAACGTCCATGGCCAGACGCCGTAGGTGTGCTCGACATTCACAAAACTGGCTGCGGTTTGGCTAATAGCAAACGCGAACACCATCATGGTCAAACCAGACCAAGCCGCGGCCCGCCCTGCCATGTGAGGAAAATCAGCCACGGCACCCGTCATGGCGCACGATTGCAGCATTCCATGCCCCAATTGAAAGGTGTAATGCCCAAGTAACAAAAAGACTGGCAAAGGAATGGCAACCTTATTTGCCGCAAGCAATCCCATACCCACCAGTTGAATACAAGCGCCGCCAAGGCTTAAAGTCGCCCCCAGCATGGCGATTCGAATAGGTGTGTGTGATTTGAGCAAACGTTTACAAATCAGGTTGCTCGTCACAAACACACATGCTGCCCCCACCAATACCCAGCTATATTGGCTTGGACTCCAGCCGTACAAGCCAATAAAAATATGTGAAGTGATGGTTAAAAATGTAAATACACCAGAAATAGTGAATGCAGCAGCCAATGTCCATAAACGGAAATGACGGTTTTTCCATAACGTAGTGACCAAAGTCCATCCACGCGTAGGCAGCAGCGTCTCAGTTTGACTCGATGCAGTCTCTGGAAAGCGCCATGCCACCCAAGCCAGCAAAAGCGCGCCATAAAGCGTCATAACCGCTAACGTCACACGCCAACCACCATGTGTAGCCAGCCAGCCACCAACGAGTGGACAGAGCACAACGATCACCCCCATTCGGATAAATATTTGCGACATTGCCCTCGGCGCCTCCTCAGCCGAAAAGCTATCGCGCAGCGCTGCCCGAGCGGCAACCACAATCGTTGCCACAGAAAATCCTTGAACTGCCCGTAAGACCAGTAGCCAAACTAAGCTGGGTGCAAAAGTGCAGCCCAAGCCGCACAGCACATACACCATCAAACTAGCCAAGAGACTGCGACGGCGACCATACCGATCTACCCAATGCCCGCCCATCACTTGCCCCACGCCATAAAACAGCGTAAAAAATGTCAAGGTACTTGTACTGGCAAAAGTGACGCCCCAAAGCGCAGCTTCGGGCAAACTTTTTGCCAAATCGGGCATGGCGGGCAAGTACATGTCAGTTGCAATCGGCTGCGCACCAATGACCAAAGCCAACAAAAAAACAACCGCATTACTGTTCAATATGCTCTTTCATAGCAAGGATTCGCAGCGCATAGGGAAAGTGAAGCCCGTTAGTAATTTTTTTTCAGCCCAATTTTTATCACCGTAATCGAATGATGAAATCCACTTGGGGAAATAAGAAGGTAAAACCCTCACATGCATAAAGGAATCCATAGGGAATAAAAAGAGATTAGGGCTAGCTGGCTCTGTAGCATGCAAGCTTTCAAAATTGCTATTGAATTCATCTGCTGAACGCGTCACAACTCCAAAATGCAAGTGCGCCCCCTCGCTGCCGACGCCTGACCCCGTGCCGCCAGAGCGTCCAATCAACTCTCCGCGTTGCACTTGACGACCTTTTTGCACGGCACGCTCAATCAAATGAGCGCTGTAAGAATAAATTTGATTGCTATCTCTATCTTGCCCGTGATAAATCCAGATCACATTTCCACTTACAGGCTGATAAAGGCTTGCAATAATAATGCCGGGGGCTGGTGCAATGACTGGCGTCCCAATTTTTGCGGCCATATCAAAGCCACTGTGCGCATCGTTACTGTTGTTGCGTCTCCTACCATTGATAGCAAACTCATCTTTGTACCACGACAAAATTGGCGCACAAGACTCACTAATAGGCCCCTTAATGTGTGCAAGCGCAATAGATTCAATATTGACTACAGCCGGTGCTTTTGATTTTTGTACAACTGGAGCCTGAACAACTCTTTGCGCTGTTTGCGTTGTATTAGCAGACGGAAAAGAAGGCAACGGCGTCGGAGGAGGCACCTCAGCACAACCTACTACGAGCAGCAGGCAGCTCATAAGCACAAATGTAATTTTCACTATCTTGTTCTCAATCTCATTTGGTTAGCGACTGGTGTAGAGCGCTTTAGTACATGCTCTGCCAGCCAAACAGCACTTTTTTTAGCACGCTCTGCAACAAAAGGCAGAGGCATGTTTTGGTAGTCATCGTTAAACACCTCAAAACTGTAGTCGCCCGTATAGCCCAACTTGTCAATACGCCTCACGATGTCGATTAAGTCATCGTTATGCACACCTTCACCGGGGAACACTCGGTAGGTTCGGGCCGTGACCATGCGCTCCTCAAAAGTTTTGGTTTCTTGCCATAAGAAATCGGCTAATTGCACCAAGTAAATTTTGTCTGGATCAATAAATTCGATTTCATCCAGCGGCGTCTTGGCAGCCAAAATGTGAAATGAGTCTAGGCAAGTACCGAGGTTGGGCATATCCGCTCGGCAAATCACATCCCAAGCGGTGTGATATTCGTTAATCGTCTTACCCCACGAAAGCCCCTCGTAGGCAATCTTGAGCCCCATGGGCAATGCCAGCATGGCCAGCTTACGCAAATCAGCGGCAATTTTGTCCAAATCGCTAGTCGCATGAGCCGATGTGGACGAGCAACAGAGTAAAAACTTAGCGTCCAAACTTTTCGCCATTTGGAGCATCGATTTGGCAATATCGATCTTGTACTCATGCAAATGACCCGACAGCCCCTCAAAGTCTCGAAGTACTTGGAATCCTGTCACGCGCAATCTACTATTTTTGACAGCGGCAATAGCCGTCTCTATACCTGCCGGATGCCCCACGATATCGTTAGCTTTCAGCATAATCTGCGTAAAGCCTGCATCTAACGTCGCCTTTAGTTTCGCTTCTAGCGTCCCCGCAAAGGTAATAGTGTCAACACCAAATTCTTCAAAATGAGGTTCAATCTTCATAAGGGGATTACTTTGTGCTTTGCACAAGCTCAAACATCACTGAGCCCAAATAGGTTTTGGTAATCGCCCCGCGGGCCTCGGCGTGCACCTCATTCGACTCTACAAACTCAACACCCAAAGCTCGGAGCGCCTTAACAGCGACGATCACATCCGGTACACCAAGACCAATGCGCTGCAATTTTTCGTCACTGTCAATTTCCATAACATCGGGCTCAACCAATTGCCACATAAAGCCTTGACCCGCTTTGATAGATGGCGCATTCAAAAGCTTCCCTTTGGGCATGATGCCAAAGCGCTCTTCATCAGGCACAAGCTGAAAACCCAAGAGCGCTTCATAAAACTCAATCCAATCAAAATTGCGCTCTGAGCCAATGTATTGAACTGCGCCAAAGAAATGAATCCCCGCAGTCGCAGCAGGATGTGCATCGACCCCTGGGATGGGCACAAAGTCGACGTCATAAATCGAAAACTCGTTATAGCGATCTACAAAATAGATGCGGCTGTCGCCAACGCCGTGAATAGCTGGGATATTGAGCTCCATGACTTCACTGCTTGTCGGTACGGCCCATGCCCCGCGCTCGATTGCATAAGCAAAAGCACTGCGGGCGTCACGCACTCTGAGGGCAATAGCCGAAATACTAGGTTGACTCTCTCCGCGTGTGTCGGCGGGATTCGCATTCACCACAATATTCATCTGCCCTTGGCGATAAAGCGTTACTTCGCGCGAGCGATGCCGCGCTACTGGCTTAAAGCCCATCATCTCCAGCACCTGTCCTAATGCCTGCGGCTTGTTCGTGGTGTATTCAATAAACTCAATACCATCCAAACCAATTGGGTTGGATGCATCACTAAACGATGCCTGCAGAGGCTCACGCTGCTGCTTAAGGAGAAGATCACTCATATCAATGTCCTAAAAAGGCTGCTCTATGTTCTATTTTGAACCGAAAAGTACATAGCTTAAAGTTTATTTGGCACAAATGCAAGCCGTCCATCGCCAGTCACAAATGTAACGTGTAGCAAACTTTCGTTTATGGCAAATACGTCATAAACCGCTTGCCGATATTTTTCGAGCTGCTCGAGTAAATTGGCAGATTTTTCTGGATTTAAAGCTGATTTAAAGTCAATTAACCACCATTGCTGGGTATCTCGCCGCCTTACTAAGCGATCGATGCGGAAAATATTCTCTTTATAAAAAAGCTCATATTCATTCGCCTGCCAGTCAATATGACGCTCATCCCATATCCATGCAGCCTCGCCGTTCAGCATTGCTTTTGCCATATCAGACACAGCTTGCACTTGCTCTTTTGTCAATGCAAATTCGCTGGAGATCGCCGCTAACGCAGCAGCATCCGCGCTTTGCCATTGCAAGAGACGGTGTAGTGCGCTGCCTTTTTTCGATGCCACATTTGACTCGTCAGATGCGGCTACCCGCACGCTAGGTGGCAGCGTCAATTCAGCCGCAGGGAGTATTTTTATCTCCGCTGGAAGTCTTATTTGATGTGACTTAGCGGGCATCTGGTCCTCTGCCGCCACAGGCGTGCACAGAGCTTTCAGGCGATGCCAAACGCTTTTTGGATTCGCATTCCAAGCCTCGGATGCCGAGAGAACCAGCGTTTGCCTCGCCCTTGTGATGGCAACGTACATCGTGTTGATCTCTTCCACCTCACGTGCCCTAAAGTCCGATTCCAGCAAGGCTTTAGCGCACATTGGCGGATTCGCCTCGTTCAGCAAAAATACAAACTTCTGCGGCGCTGAATCTTCAGGTTGCCAGTCGATCAGCGTCGTCATCGACTGCATTTTTCGCGGCTCGGGGTCGCTGCTGAGCAGTAACACCACATCTGCCTCCAAACCTTTGGCTCCGTGCACCGTGAGCAATTGCACCGCTGTTGTACTCTCAGCCACCGCTGGCGCTTTGATACTTTGCACTTTGGCACGCATCGCGCGCACAAAAGCGTAAGCGCTCAAAAACCGACCGCCACCCACCTGCAAAGCCGCACTCAGCAAGGTTTGCAGGGCAGCATGGCTGGAGAGCCTTATTGCATCTGGCATTGCGGCGAGGTACTTGTTTAAAACGTCGCCATCGTCGTAAATCGCTTGCAGCGCATCGTGCGGCGGCAACTTTGCGAGCCACGTTTGCCAGCGCCTGAGTTGCTCTTTTATGTCCCCTGTTAGCAAATCAAACCATGACTTCTTCTCGGGCAGGCAAGCTAACTGCTGTATGCGCAGTGCCATCAACTGCGCATCCGTCCACGCAAAAAGCGGCGATTTGAGTGCCCGCGCCAAGTCTAAATCGCTATGCGGCGAGACTAGGAAATTAAGCAGTGCGAGTGCATCTTGCACCGCAGGCGCATCGGCTAAATCGTTCTTTTCTAACTTGGAAGCCTGCACGCCGTACTGCTGTAAGGCTTGCTGAATAAGGCTGAGCGGCTCATGCGTACGGGAGAGCACCATCACCGATTGACCGTTCGCGTTAGCGGCTATCCACCTTGCCGCCTGATCGGCCTCGCGCTGTTTAAGCGTTTCTTCCGCATCCACGCGCGGCGCGCGCAAGCTGTCGCGCCATATGGATCCAGCAGCTGACATTGCGCCGTCTTTTTCTTTTTTGACTTCCTTCTTTTCACGCTCAATCATTGGCAAGCAAAGCGCCGCGCCAACCTCTTCGCTTTCAGTCGTGTGCGGCCTGAAACCCACATATTCATTGGCCTCTTGCGCATTCATCATGGCGCTATTGACAACCGCCAGCACGCCTGCGGCGTTCCTGCGCGTGTGGTCGCACGAGAGCAGCGCCGCATCAAACGTCTCTTGCATAAAGGCTTGCGCGGCAGCAAACACACGCGGCTCGGCACGGCGAAATCGGTAGATGCTTTGCTTGGGGTCGCCCACGATAAAAAGACTCGGACGATCTTGTCCGCCGCCGCTACCCGCATAGCCGGCAAGCCACGCGTGCATGGCTTGCCATTGCAGCGGATTAGTGTCTTGAAACTCGTCAATCATCACGTGACGCAGCCGTTGATCGAGCCGCTCTTGCACTGCACCCGACACTTCGGGATCGGATAAGAGCAGCGTTGCAGCGCGTTCCAAATCCGCCATATCGACCAAGCCTTGATCGCGCTTGAGTTTGACAAAGCAAGCCAACCACGCCCGCCCCACGCGCGTCATGCGCTGCTGATAGAGCCAGCAGGTGTGTTGGTGCTCGGCGGCAAGCTTTGCTAATAAATCGTTCTGCGCTGCAACAACCACTTCGCGATCGGTGTCAAGAATTTTGGATCGGAACTTGCGCGGCGCAAACTCCTTGGTCAGCAGCGCCGCTTGAGCGGCTTCAAGATTGGAATCGGTGAGCGCTGTCTCAAGCGCGGTAGCCGTGTTTTTTAATTCATCGGTTTTGTATGCTCCAAGCAACCGAGCCACAAGGCTAAGCCGTGCAAGGTCAACCACATGCTGCTGGCTCTCTTCAACCGAGCTCTCTAACAATCCCTGCGCATCTGTCAATTCGAACTCAACTCGTTTAGCCAGTAAACCTGCCAGCGCGTCATCCACTTTGGAGCGGCCTAACTCTTCGATGAGTGCCGCAAACTCATCTTGTAGTCCTTGATCCGTAAGAGCTGCCGCGTAGAACGCATGGCGCAGCTCAGGCAATAAGGTGGTGTCATCTTCTAGCAATTCGTAGGCCAGTGGGTACTTGAGCTTTTGCAAAACAGCCAGCGGCGCAGCTTTGAGTAACTGCGCAAACCACGCATGAAAGGTCGAAATTTGAACACTACGACCACTCGCCAAAATTCGTGCTCGCAGCTCACGCAGTTCTGGCTCGGCTAATCGCTTTTGCAAACGCTCGCGCATTTCGCCTGCAGCTTTTTTAGTAAACGTAATCGCCAATATCTGATCAGGTTCAGCGCCATCTTGCAGCGCTTTCACCATGCGCTCAATCAGCATCCACGTCTTACCCGCGCCCGCGCAGGCCTCTACCGCCACGCTACGTGCGGGGTCGCAGGCGATGGCATAAAAAGCATCCGAGCTGGCGGATTTTCCATTGATGGCGTAGGCGGGATTCATTTGAAATCCTTGCGACAGAGCCCACGAACTTGACAATACGTACAAGCCTCACCCTCGCCCAAGGCACGTAGACCGTGGCCTGCCGCCATGCTCCCGAGATCGCCCCAGATGCCGTCTAACAAATCGTCCGTCCGAGCTTCTAAGTCCAGCAACTCGTTCGTACTGGTGCCGTCTTTGCCATTTTTGTCATTTGCGCGTTCAACCAAATTGATATATGCAGCACGGATGGGCAAGTCGGATTGACTCGATTGATCCAAATCGTTCGAAACCAGCGCGGCATAAAACGCCAGCTGCGTGTCTTCATCGGCATCTTTATTGATTCGATTTTTTGTTTTTTGCAAGGACTCAGTTTTGTAATCTAGCAACCACCTTGCGCCAGACGCCGTGTCTTTGTCAATGCGATCTAACGTGCCTATCAAGTTGACTGTTTTTCCATCCACTGTGAGGGGAAATGACTTCTTCACTTCGCCCGCCTCGTACCGTGCACCGCTGGCCTCATGCTTGGCAAGCCACGCCAAATAAGCCTCGCGGGTCTTTGGCCAGATAAGCGCAAAGGGCAAAAATGCTGCATCGTCTAAACCTAGCGATTTTTGTTCTGCGGTCGCGCAAGCATTGATTGTGGTCACATAGTCAAGCGTTGGCTCGTGCTTTAACGCTTCATGGAATCGGAACAAAGTCCCATGCAACCACGTACCAAAGTCGCGTTTATCAACGGTTTCATCTAACTCGTCCGAATCACGCAAACCCAAGATGCGCGTGGCGTAGAAGCGATACGGGCAAGCGCGTAAATCGGCGTAGGCGCTAGCGGACAACTGCGTGGGCGCGAGTGTTTGCCAATCAATCGCGACGCCTTGCTGGAAAACATCAAGCACAGACAAAACAGGCTGGGAGGCCACAGGGGCTGTAGCCTTCACAAGAGCCAACTCCTCGAGTGCCGTTTGACGCGAAACAAGCCTCCCCTCCATCCCCAGCACTTGCAGCAAACTGCTTTTTGAGAGCAGCTCGTTACCCTCCATTTGCTGCCAGAGCAGGCTCACATTGGATTGGCTGCACAGCCACGCCCACGCTTTGGACTGCGCGGCAACCGCATCATCTTGCGCGGGAAGTTGCAAAGCTTCCCGCTGCGCTGTACTCCAATCGCCCTTTAGGTGCGGCCTAGCAGGCAAGCGGCGCTCGTCGCAACTAGGCACAACAAACGCATCAAAATGCCGTCCCCACATTTGCGCCAATGGCAAGATGGTGACAGTCGCAGCACGAGCAACATCATTCTCTTCGCCTGCATTGTCCAGCCGCGCATCAAACTTCAAGCGAAAACGATTCGCCTCCAGCACAGCGCGAACCCATGCCACATAAGCGCTGCGAGGCATTGTCGCGACAAAGCTTGTCACCAATGGCGAGTCAGCGCCCGCGTCTACATGCAAGGCTTTCAGCATCGCCTCGCCCGCTAAATCAGACTGAATGGCATCCCATAAACCCACGTCTTGCAACAGCGCTTTCGTCTCTATCAGCCACGCGGCAAGCCGACGCGGACGCGTAAAACGTGCCGGCCAATCACCAATCAAATCACTGCCGGTTTGCGACCATGAAACCTGCGCGTCACGCCGAATTTTTTGTTCTAGCTTCGATACATCAGTAGGCAAAAACCGCAGCGGTGCGCTCTTCAAAGCTGCCAAGACCGCGTCAGATGTGACCTTAGGGTCCATCGCCTCCAGCCAGGTCATTAATTGCGCAGCAACCGTAGTGGTCGAGAGCGCCCAGCCAGTCTCGTCAATAAGCCGCACACCACGATAGCTGAGCACGGCGCTCAAACGGCGCGTGAGTTGGCGATCTAGTGCGACGAGCGCCATCGTTTTAGCTTTGCTCGCAAGAATGACTGCCGCCGTTTGCTGCACCAAGTCTTCAAAATCGGCGGCGATGTATTCATTAATGGACGTGCTGCCTTGTGCCTCCATCGCACCCAAATCAATCAAAGTGATCTTGCTGGAAGCCCCATTCAGTATGGCCTGCACGAGAGCGTCTTGTTGCAATCCTGCCGTCACATAAAAGTGTTCGGTGGATGCCAAAAGCGCCGCTTGCCGCTCCCAGAGCACATCGGTGCCATAGTTGGTCGCAGCCGCCCACATGAGCGCGGCATAGCCAATCGCGCCTTCCAATTGAAACTGCCCGCCTTGCTGAAAAAGCGCTGCACGTGCGCTAGCCCACGCAACGCGGCTGATTGGGTGCATCGCTGCCAACGTAGGCGCTACCTCGTAAGCCATATCCATTAAGCGCTGCACGAGTGCGGGTGCAGTATCTAAACCCGCACGCCTCAGGTGCGACTCAGCAATCAAACGGTCAATGCCTGTATCAAAGTGAATGTCGGTGGGCGCCTTGGCAACCACGCCAAGGCTAGTCGCCCAGTCACGCACCGTGGTGATTTGCGGTGTCGGCTTGCCCATACCCATTGCCCGCCAAGCCTCGCGGGCTGTGGCTTTGAGTTGTGCGTAGGGGATGAGCCAGATAGCAGGGGAAGTGACGCTAAGGTCTGTAGACATGAATTTTGACTATCGCTTTAATT
>CANBRV010000055.1 GCA_947372005.1 Comamonadaceae bacterium
GGCGGGGCGAGATAGGCGTTAATTCTTGCAAACGTTGACGCCATAAGGCGTGTAGCTCTGGTGGTGATGATAGGTATGAAGCGTTAGCTGGGATTTTTTGAAGGCTGTCAATGCCGCAAGCTAAGGGCAAACTCATTAGCGAGCATTGCTCATCCCATGCGGGGATGGGCGTGCCCTCCGTCATGGCGAGCAATTCAAACTGCGGGAAATTGTGCTGAAACAACCGAAGCGATGAGGGACGCACCGCCAGTACGACATGCGCGCCTAGCTGCTGCACCATGGCGGCAAAGCGAACAAACTGGAACACATCGCCATCGCCGCCTTCGGGCCACAAAATGATGCGCTTGTCCGCGATGGGCTCTTTGCCAAGCCACGTGGAGCGTGGCGTCTCGAGCATTTGACCTGAAGGCGCAGGTGCTTGCCAGCGCCACTCATATTGTTGCCAGCCTTGTGTGTAGTCGCCAATCAGGAGTCTGCACAGACTTTGATTCCACTGCGCATTGGCAAACTCAGGATCGATGGCGAGGGCTTGGCTGTGACTGTCAATCGCTTCGTTCAGGCGGCCAAGGGCTCTGAGTGCGTTGCCGCGGTTGGTGTGCGCCAGCGCAAACTGCGGGTCGATGGCGATGCTTTGGTCAAAGCACGCCAGCGCTTCGGCATACCGATGTAGGTTACCTAGCGTCACGCCTTTGTTACAAAGGGCTTGCGAATAGTTAGGCGCTAGTGCGAGAGCCTTGTTAAAACTAGCAAGAGCCTCTTCCTTACGTTTTAAATCATCTAATGCATTGCCACGGTTGTTCCAAGCAGCAACATCCCTCGGGTTAGCAGAAAGGTATAGGTCGTACAGCGCAACGGCATGAGCTGATTGACCCGACTGAGCTAAGTGGTTGGCTTCGGTTAGCGACATAATGGAATAGTGAGCGGAGAGTCAAAATTTTAAACATGGAGAGCAAAATGAATAGAACTTTGAAGCGTGCAATTATGCTGGCAGTCATAGGGATAGTGGCAAGCGGTTCGACTGCAGCGGCAACTGCTGATGCGCGCCTAGCCGGTATCAAAAATATCGTTGTGATTTATGCTGAAAATCATAGCTTTGACAACATGTACGGTATGTTTCCTGGTGCCAACGGTATAAGCCGAGCGACCCCAGAGCAATACACGCAGCTGGATCATGATGGCAAGCCGCTCAAAGAATTGATTGTGTTTGGCCCTGATGGCAAGCCTGATGCGAGTTACCCGCGAATGCCTAATGCGCCATTTCGCATTGATGCTCCGCCTGTTAACCGATCACCTACGCAAATGGTGCTTGGCCCTGTTCATGCGTTCTATCACAATCAAGAGCAAATCAATGGCGGCAAAAACAATATGTTTGCCGCTGTCTCTAACGTCGGAGGTTTGACGATGGGTTACTACGACGGTAGTCAACTCAAACTGTGGCAATGGGCGAAGGACTACACGCTAGCTGATAATTTTTTTATGGGAGCGTTTGGCGGATCATTTTTAAATCACCAATATTTGATTTGCGCTTGCACACCAAAATTTCCGAATGCCTCTCAAGGGATGCAGCCTCGCTTAGATGCCAATGGCAAATTAGAGCGTCGCCCTGAATCAGGAAGTGCCTCGCAAGCTGCGGTCAAAATTTATAGCTCTGGAGGAGGGCAAATTACGCCAGATGGCTATGCCATGGGAACGACCCAACCGCCTTATCAACCTAGTGGTATTGCTCCAGCGCCAAGCGGCTCTCCTGACTTTGCTGATCCGCAAGGTAATCAAGCGAGTGGTTTGCCGTTGCCGCCGCAAACGGCAGTGACGATTGGTGACACGCTATCGAAAAAAGGTGTCAATTGGGCATGGTTTTCCGGTGGCTACAACCTAGCGCTGGCAGATGGTAAGCAGCCAGCTAGTGCCAAGCGCAAGGTGATTTACAGCAACGAGAATCAAGGGGTGAATTTTCAAGCGCATCATCAGCCTTTTAACTATTTTGCGCGATTTGCACCGCAAACGAAAGACAGAGAAAAACACTTAAAAGATGGCGATGATTTTTTCCAATCCATCGCTATCGGAAATTTACCAGCAGTTAGTTTTTATAAACCTAAAGGCATGGATACGCAACATCCGTCATACACCACAATTGCGAAGGGTGATGCGCATATTGCAGAGGTGCTAACAAAGCTTAAAGCAAGCCCTCAGTGGAAGGATATGCTCGTCGTTGTGACCTACGATGAAAATGGTGGATTTTGGGATCACGTTGCACCTCCCTCAGGCGCTGGATGGGGGGATAGATGGGGACCGGGTACGCGCATCCCGACCTTGTTGATAGGCCCTTCGGTTAAGCGGGGGTATATTGATTCGACGCCATACGACACAACCTCAATTTTGAAATTCATTACAAAGCGTTTTGACTTAGAGCCACTTGCGGGCGTGAGGGCAAAAGCGGGTGATTTGATGAATGCACTGAAGTAACTGCGGAAGAAGGTCAACTTGCTTGCGTCAGCCATTCGTAAGAGCTGAGCGGCATAGTTCGACCAAATTTTTGTATCTTCTTCCTTATTTTCAGGAGTTCTCATGAGTTCAGCTGTTGAATCCTTACTAGTTGAAAACCGCGTTTTCAATCCCCCATTTAAGTTTGCTAAGTCAGCGCGTATTGGCTCGATGACCCGCTATAAAGCCATGTGCAAATCTTTTGAAACAGACTTTGAAGGTACATGGGCGCGTTTGGCACGTGAAAATTTGGTATGGAAAAAAGGTTTCAAAAAAACGCTGGATGAATCTAATGCGCCGTTTTACAAATGGTTTGAAGACGGCACTTTGAATGCGTCTGCCAATTGCTTGGATAAGCATATGGGCACAAAAACCGAAAATAAAACCGCTATTATTTTTGAAGCAGATGATGGCGCAGTGACCAAGATCACTTACAAAGAACTTTTGGCTCGCGTCTCTCAATTTGCCAACGCACTCAAGGCACGCGGCATTAAAAAAGGCGACCGCGTACTAGTCTATATGCCGATGACCGTGGAAGGCGTGATTGCCATGCAGGCCTGCGCCCGTATTGGCGCGACGCATTCGGTGGTGTTTGGCGGTTTCTCGGCTAAGAGCATTCAAGAGCGCGTGATAGACGCTGGCGCAGTCGCTATCGTGACGGCCAATTACCAAATGCGCGGCGGCAAAGAGTTGCCCCTGAAAGCTATTGTGGACGAAGCTTTAGCCATGGGAGGCTGCGCGTCCATCAAGTCCGTGTTGGTCTATGAGCGCACGCCAACCGCTTGCGCCATGAAGGCGGGACGCGACCTCACGTTTACTGAGGCGCAAAAAGGTCAAAAGAAAACCTGTGCCCCCGAAGTGGTGGGCGCAGAGCATCCGCTCTTCATCTTGTACACCAGCGGTTCGACAGGTAAACCCAAAGGCGTTCAGCACAGCACGGGTGGCTATTTGCTATGGGCAAAACTCACGATGGAGTGGACGTTTGACATCAAACCGAAAGACGTGTTTTGGTGTACCGCCGACATCGGCTGGATTACAGGCCACACCTACGTCGCTTATGGCCCTCTGGCGGCAGGCGCAACGCAAGTGATTTTTGAAGGCGTGCCAACGTACCCGAACGCAGGCCGTTTTTGGCAAATGATTGAGCGCCATAAGGTCAGCGTGTTCTATACCGCGCCAACTGCCATTCGCTCGCTCATTAAAGCCGCGGAAGGTGATGCTGCTGTGCACCCTGATCGTTCTGACTTGTCGTCATTGCGCATTCTTGGCTCAGTAGGCGAGCCAATCAACCCCGAAGCATGGATGTGGTATCACAAGCACGTGGGCGGCGAGCGTTGCCCGATTGTGGATACCTTCTGGCAAACCGAAACGGGTGGGCACATGATGACGCCACTACCAGGCGCCACGCCTCTCGTTCCAGGCTCTTGCACGCTACCGCTCCCCGGCATCATGGCGGCGATTGTGGACGAGGTGGGTAACGACATCCCGAATGGTTCGGGCGGTATGTTGGTGGTTAAGCGTCCTTGGCCGTCAATGATTCGTACGATTTGGAATGACCCTGAGCGCTTCAAAACCAGCTACTTCCCAGTTGAAATGGGTGGCACGACCTACCTAGCAGGTGACGGCGCAGTGCGCTCGGCGGATCGCGGCTATTTCCGCATCACAGGCCGTATTGATGACGTGTTAAACGTTTCAGGTCACCGCCTTGGCACGATGGAGATCGAGTCCGCTCTGGTGTCGATGACCGAATTGGTGGCAGAAGCCGCCGTGGTGGGTCGTCCCGACGATTTGACAGGTGAGGCGATTAGCGCCTTTGTAGTCTTGAAGCGTTCGCGCCCAACAGGCGAAGAAGCGAAGAAGATTGCGACGATTTTGCGTAATTGGGTTGCAAAAGAGATTGGCCCTATTGCTAAGCCAAAAGACATTCGTTTTGGTGATAACTTGCCCAAAACCCGCAGCGGAAAAATCATGCGCCGCTTACTACGCTCTATTGCCAAAGGCGAGGCGATTACGCAAGATATTTCAACGCTTGAGAATCCAGCAATTTTGGTGCAATTGGCTGAGGCGATTTAAGCGGCGAACGCAGAGCGAGGTCGATTTGATAGTCGGCAACGCCTGCGCGTTCGCGTTCTAAAAATCGCTCAATCGCTTTGGCAAATTGCGGATGTGCGATGTGATGCAATGACGTTGCAGTTACCGGGAGCAAGGCTCGCGCCATTTTGTGCTCGCCCTGTGCGCCGCCTTCAAAGCGGTGGTAGCCGTTGGCAATGCACCACTCAAGCGGCTGGTAATAGCAGGCTTCGAAGTGCAGGCAATCGACGCGGGCGACAGCTCCCCAGTAGCGGCCATAGGCCACCTTACTAGCGACAGTGTTATTTATTGATTTCTCATCTTGGATCGCAATCAAGCTGGACGCGATGCGCTCGCCTTCGATCTCGCCAATAAACAGCAGCCAGTTCTCCGGCATGTCGTCTGCCATGCTTTGAAAGAAGGCGCGGCTGAGGTAGGGCGCGTTGCCGTGCTCTAAATACGTTCGCTCGTAGCAGGTATAGAAAAAGTCCCAATCTGACTGCGTGATGTCTTTGCCTTGCGAATGCCGAAATGTGACGCCAGCACCAAGCTCTACATCTAACACTTTACGCCGTTCTTGTTTGATCTTTTTTCGTTTTTCCTGCGAGAAGGCTTTTAGAAAATCATCGAAATTGGCATAAGGTTTTTCAGCACGATTTGTCCAATGGAATTGAGTGGTGTCGCGTGGCATCATCGTGCCCGTGCATGCGGTTTGATCGGCTTTTGATGTAAACAGTAAATGCAAAGACGAGACATTTTCCGCCTCTACCAATGCCTTGCAAGCCAATACCAGTGTGGCTTGCAGAGCATCACTGCGTGCGAGTAAGCGCGTGCCAGGCACAGGCGTAAACGGCACGGCGATCACGGCCTTGGGGTAGTAATCCAGCCCATGCTCGGCATAAGCCTTCGCCCACGCAAAGTCAAAAACATACTCGCCGTAGGAATGTGGTTTGAGATAAAGCGGGCAGCCCGCCACCAAGGTATCGCCATCCCAAATCGTGACGATGCGCACACCCCAACCCGTCTCCAGTGTTGCCGATCCGCTGGTTTGCATCGCACTCAAATACTCCCAGCGCATAAACGGCGTGGGCTCTAGCTGCGCAAAGAGCAGGGCGTTCCAAGCCGCACGGTCGATCTCTGACCACTTGGAATAGACACGGGTGACATAATTGGCGGATGACTTCATCTGATTTAAAAATTGCTGTTGCCCAATTAAACCTGACTGTGGGTGATATGGCGGGGAACGCCGAAAAAATCATTGCGGCCGCTAAAGATGCCTATGCACGGGGCGCGCGGCTGGTGCTCACGCCTGAGCTGTCGATTTGCGGTTATCCGCCCGAAGATTTGCTCTTGCGCGGCGCCTTCATCAAAGCCTGCGATGAGGCTGTAAGCCATGTTGCGTTTGGCCTTGCGCAGTGCCACGGTTTGCATGTAGTGGTAGGTCATCCGCAAGGCACGGATGTTCGCACCAAGAGCACGGCCATTCAAAAACGTACCAATCAGGCGACCGTTCTGTCGGGAGGCAACGTGGTTGCGACTTACGCCAAGCGCGAGTTGCCCAACTACCAAGTGTTTGATGAGCGACGTTATTTCACGGCGGGTCCAACATCCACTGAAGGGGCTTGCGTGATTGACATCGAGGGAACGCGTGTGGGCCTCTTAATCTGCGAAGACGCTTGGTTTGACGCACCTTGCCAAGCAAGCAAGGCAGCGGGTGCCCAGGTGCTGGCAGTCATCAATGCTTCACCATTCCACGTCGGCAAGCAAGCTGAGCGGATCGAACGGATGCGTGATGGCGCACTGCTCACGGGCTTGCCGCTCATCTATGCGCACTGCGTGGGTGGGCAGGATGAAATCGTGTTCGACGGCGGCTCGTTTGCGCTGCATGCCGATGGATCGCTGGCAGGTCGTGCAAAGAATTTTGCTGAAGACTTATGGGTGATTGACTTGCAGGCCACACCCGATAAGGCCTTGCAGCTATCATGCCCCACAAGCCTTACCCCGCTTGGCCTGCAGGCCGATGATTTGTCGGACTTGTGGCAGGCCTTGGTGATTGGCGTGCGCGATTACGTCAATAAAAATGGTTTCCCCAGCATCATCTTGGGTTTATCTGGCGGTATCGACTCCGCGCTGGTGCTTGCAATCGCAGTGGATGCGCTGGGCGCAGATCGTGTGCGTTGCGTGATGATGCCCTCGCCCTACACAGCAGAAATCTCATGGGTTGATGCACGGGATATGGCCAAGCGCATGGGTGTGCGCTACGACGAGATGTCGATCGTCCCCGAGTTCGATGCCTTTAAAGCCACGCTGGCAATGGAGTTTGCTAATCTTGCCGAGGACGCGACCGAGGAAAACATCCAAGCACGGATTCGCGGCACGCTGCTGATGGCGCTGTCCAATAAGTTTGGCTCTATCGTGCTGACCACGGGCAACAAGAGCGAGATGGCAACGGGTTATTGCACGCTGTACGGCGATATGGCAGGCGGCTTTGCGGTGATTAAAGACGTGGCGAAGACGACGGTCTTCAAGCTTGCCAATTGGCGTAACCAGCATGATCCGTTTGGCACAGGAGCGCAGCCTATCCCCGAGCGCATCATCACCAGACCACCGAGTGCGGAGCTACGTGCCGACCAAACCGACCAAGACAGCTTGCCGCCTTATGAGGTGCTGGATGCGATTTTGGAGCGCTACATGGAAAACGACCAAAGCATCGACGAGATATTGGCGGCAGGCTTTGCGGCGGCGGATGTGGAGCGCGTCACCAAGCTCATCAAAATTAACGAATACAAACGCCGCCAAGCGCCCATTGGCATTAGGGTGACGCACCGCAGCTTCGGTAAAGACTGGCGCTATCCCATCACTTCAAAATTTAGAGCTTAAAAAACAATATGTTGATTCATCCACAAATTGATCCTGTTGCGCTGCACATATTTGGCCCTATCGCAATCCATTGGTATGGGCTGACATATCTTGCCGCGTTTGGATTTTTTATGCTCTTGGGGTTTCGCCGTTTAAAGCATTTCCCGTTTGTTGGCTTGAAAGAATGGACACGCCGCGATGTCGAAGATATTTTGTTTTTGGGTGTCGTGGGCGTCATTTTGGGCGGACGAATTGGCTATTGTTTGTTCTACAAACCTGGCTACTACGCGGCCAATCCAATTGAGATTTTTTATGTGTGGCAAGGCGGCATGAGCTTTCATGGCGGAATGCTGGGCGTGGTGGTGGCTGAAGTTTGGTTTGCCATGACGCGCAAACGTCCGCTCTTGCAAGTAGCAGATTTCGTAGCACCCTGCGTGCCCACAGGCTTGGCTATGGGGCGCGTGGGTAACTTCATCAATGGCGAGCTGTGGGGCAGGGTTGCAGACCCAAGTCTGCCGTGGGCGATGCTATTTCGCGATGACCCCACGCACCTGCCACGTCACCCATCGCAGGTGTACCAATTCTTGCTAGAAGGATTTCTGCTCTTTGTGTGCTTGTGGTGGTTTGCAAGCAGTCGCACTAAGCAGAACTATAAATCAGGTCAAACGGCAGCGTTCTTTTTAGTTGGCTATGGCCTCATGCGCTTTATTGCGGAGTTTTTTAGAGAGCCCGATGCACACCTAGGAATACTCAGCCTTGGCATGAGCATGGGGCAGTGGCTGTGCGTGCCGATGATTGTGGGTGGATTGGGCTTGTGGGTATGGGCGGGTAAACAACAAATTCAAGGACAGAAAGCTCAATGAAATAAAATGAGCGGATGACTAAACCATCCTTCTCAGTTTCCGACATTCGCCAATCATTTCTTGATTTTTATGCAGAGCGTGGCCACACTGTTGTGGCTTCATCGCCGTTAGTTCCAGGTAACGACCCAACGCTGATGTTTACCAACAGCGGTATGGTGCAATTTAAGGATGTGTTCCTTGGCACCGACAAGCGCTCCTATGTTCGTGCGGCCTCTGTTCAAGCGTGTTTGCGGGCGGGTGGCAAGCACAATGACCTTGAGAACGTGGGCTACACAGCGCGTCATCACACTTTTTTTGAGATGCTGGGCAATTGGAGTTTTGGCGATTACTTCAAGCGCGATTCACTCGTCTGGGGTTGGGAGCTACTCACCAAGGTGTACAAGCTGCCGCCCGAGCGCTTGCTAGCCACTGTGTACATCGACGACCAAGAGGCGTATGACATTTGGCATGACGTGATTGGCTTGCCTGCAGACCGCATCGTGCGCATTGGTGACAACAAGGGCAAAAAATACGCATCGGATAACTTTTGGATGATGGCGGATACGGGTCCTTGCGGCCCATGCTCCGAGATTTTTTATGACCACGGCGATCACATCCCGGGCGGCCCTCCTGGTTCGCCTGGTGAAGACGGTGACCGATTCATCGAGATTTGGAATCACGTGTTCATGCAGTTTGATATGCAAGCAGACGGTTCGCTGATCAAGTTGCCTGCGCCTTGCGTGGACACGGGCATGGGGCTGGAGCGCTTGTCGGCGATTCTCCAGCATGTGCATAGCAATTACGAAATTGATATTTTTGACGCGCTGATCAAAGCTGCCGCTTGTGAAACGGGCACGACAGATTTAGATAACAAGAGCCTGCGCGTGATTGCCGATCACATCCGCGCTTGTTCGTTCCTCGTGGTGGATGGCGTAAACCCGAGCAACGAAGGCCGCGGCTACGTACAGCGCCGCATCGTGCGCCGCGCGATTCGCCATGGTTACAAGCTCGGTAAAAAGACGCCGTTCTTTCACAAGCTGGTGAAAGATTTGGTACAGCAAATGGGCGTGGCGTATCCGAATCTTGCAGCGAACGAAGCGCGTATCACGGCGGTGCTCAAGGCTGAGGAAGAGCGCTTCTTTGAGACGCTTGAGATTGGTATGAAAATTTTGGATGATGCCTTGCAGGGCAATGCTACTATGCTATCTGGCGATGTAGCCTTCAAACTGCACGATACGTACGGCTTCCCGCTCGATCTGTCTGCGGACGTATGCCGTGAGCGGGATGTGACGGTGGATACCGATGGATTTGATGCTGCGATGGCGAAGCAAAAAGACCAAGCTCGCGCTGCAGGCAAGTTCAAAATGGACAAGGCGTTGGAGTACAGCGGCGCGGGCAATGAATTTGTGGGCTACGAGCGCTTAGAGCAGGCCGCCAAGGTGGTTGCGCTGTATGCGGATGGCATCGCGGTGCAGTCGTTGGCAAATGGTCAAAACGGCGTGGTCGTATTGGATGCAACCCCTTTCTATGCCGAGTCTGGCGGACAGGTGGGCGATAGCGGTGTGATCGTGGGCAACGCGACATCGTTTGCCGTTTCAGACACGCAAAAAATCAAAGCTGATGTGTTTGCACATCATGGCGTTTTGAGTAGCGGGTCACTCAAAGTAGGTGATGCTGTGCAGGCCAATGTGGATATGGCTTTGCGGACAGCTACCATTCGCAATCACAGCGCTACGCACTTGATGCACAAGGCTCTGCGCGAGGTGCTGGGCGATCATGTGCAGCAAAAAGGTTCGCTGGTCAACGCCGACCGCACGCGCTTTGACTTTGCGCATAACGCACCCGTCACGAGTGCCGAAATCACGGCTATTGAAGCGAAGGTAAATAGCGAAATTTTGGCTAACGCTGCCGCATCAGCCCGCGTGATGGAAATCGAAGCCGCCAAAGCTACTGGCGCGATGATGCTGTTTGGCGAGAAATACGGCGACACGGTTCGCGTGCTGGAAATTGGTACATCCAAAGAGCTGTGCGGCGGTACGCATGTACAGCGCACGGGCGATATCGGACTTTTCAAAATTGTCGGCGAGAGCGGCATTGCCTCGGGTGTGCGCCGTATCGAAGCCGTCACAGGCATGAACGCGTTGCAATATTTGCAAATGCTTGAAGGTACCGTCGATGCAGCAGCGCAGTCGCTAAAAACCAGTCCAGCCGAACTTGGCTCCAGACTTGAGATGATGCAGTTGCAGATGAAAACGTTAGAAAAAGAAGTCTCTGCGCTCAAAGGCAAGCTGGCATCCAGTCAAACGGGTGATTTAGTTGCTAAGGCGATCGATGTGAACGGTGTGAGGCTCTTGGTTGCCGAGCTGGAAGGCCTTGATTCTAAAGGCTTGCAGGGCATGATTGCGCTTTTGAAAGACAAGCTTAAATCGGGAATTGTGGTGCTGGCATCCGTTGATGCGGGCAAAGTGCAGTTGGCTGTGGGCGTGACCTCTGACGTCACCGCCAAAGTCAAAGCAGGTGAGCTAGTGAACTTTGTCGCAAGTCAAGTAGGCGGCAAAGGTGGCGGCAAGCCTGATTTGGCAATGGCTGGCGGTACCGATGCTAGCAAGCTAGCTGCGGCGCTGCAAAGCGTACAAGCTTGGGTGGCAGCTAAGCTCTAAGCGGGGCTTTACTTCTGTGACAAAACCCAAGTCACTAAGGTCTTCGCTTCGGCTTCAGTGACTTGCGGATTGGCAGGCATAAAGCCTCCCCATACGCCGCCGCCA
>CANBRV010000056.1 GCA_947372005.1 Comamonadaceae bacterium
TTGTGCGCCAGCATCGGGCCGCGAACCACGTCGCCCACCGCCCACACGTTTGGCAAGTTGGTTTGGCAGTGGTCATTGACGACGATTGCACCGCGCTCGTCCAATTGCAACCCGACTGCAGCGGCGTTCAGACCATTGGTATTGGGCACGCGACCAATCGAAACAATCAGTTTGTCCACATCCAATGTTTGCGCTTCGCCTTTGGCATTGGCGTATGCAACGCTCACACCTTTTTTACTGTTTTTGACTTCGGTGATCTTTACGCCAAATTCCAGCTTCAGACCTTGCTTGGTAAACGCTTTCAGCGCTTCTTTGGCAATGCCTTCGTCAGCAGCGCCCAAGAATGCTGGCATGGCTTCCAAGATAGTCACTTCAGCGCCTAAGCGACGCCAGACCGAGCCCATCTCAAGACCAATCACGCCAGAGCCAATGACACCAAGCTTCTTGGGCACAGCGCCCACACGAAGTGCACCGTCGTTAGACAGAACATTGACTTCGTCAAACTCAGCACCAGGCAGCACGCGAGCGTTTGAGCCCGTCGCAATCACAACATGCTTAGCAGCAATCGCCGCGTCTTCTTTACCTTTCACAGCAAGTTGATACAAGCCATCTGCATTGCCAGTAAAACTTGCTAAGCCATGAAAGAACGTGATCTTGTTCTTTTTCAGCAAGTACAAAATTCCGTCGTTGTTTTGCTTCACCACGCCATCTTTGCGAGCGAGCATCTTAGGCACATCCATCGTCACGCCAGCGGCGTTGATGCCATGCTCGGCAAAGTGATGATTGGCGTGATCGAAATACTCCGAGCTTTGCAGCAACGCCTTAGAAGGAATGCAACCCACATTGGTACAAGTACCGCCCAGCGCAGGCGCGCCAACTGCGTTTTGCGCAGCATCAACGCAAGCTACGCTAAAGCCCAATTGCGCAGCACGAATAGCCGCTACGTAGCCGCCTGGGCCGCCGCCGATAACGATGACATCAAAAGATTTAGACATAGCGGTAGTCCTTAGATATCAAACAGCAAACGAGCGGGATCTTCCAGTGCTTCTTTCATGGCAACCAAGCCCAGCACGGCTTCGCGGCCGTCGATGATGCGGTGGTCGTAGCTCATGGCGAAGTAGTTCATCGGGCGAACTACCACTTGACCGTTCTCGACCATTGCGCGGTCTTTGGTGGCGTGAACACCCAAAATCGCAGACTGAGGTGGGTTAATGATCGGAGTAGACATCATGGAGCCAAACGTGCCGCCGTTAGAAATGGAGAACGTACCGCCCGTCATCTCTTCCATGCTGAGCTTGCCGTCGCGTGCTTTAACACCGTACTCGGCAATCTTTTTCTCGATGTCGGCAAAGCTCATTTGATCAGCGTTGCGCAAGATTGGAACAACCAATCCGCGTGGGCTGCCAACCGCAATACCGATATCAAAGTAGCCGTGGTACACGATGTCATTGCCATCAACCGAAGCGTTTAGCACTGGGAACTTTTTGAGTGCATGGACAGCAGCTTTCACGAAGAAGCTCATAAAGCCCAGCTTCACGCCGTGCTCTTTTTCAAAGCGTTCTTGCATACGTTTACGCATCTCCATCACAGGCGCCATGTTGATTTCGTTAAACGTGGTGAGGATGGCATTACTAGACTGTGATTGCAGCAAACGCTCGGCCACACGTGCACGCAGACGTGACATGGGCACGCGCTGCTCTGGGCGATCACCGAGATCTGGTGCAGCTGTGGCGACTTGCGGCAGTGCTTTTGTAGGTACGCCAGTAGGGATAGCGACTGCGGCAGCTTTGGGGGCAGAAGCGGCAGCGAGCACATCGCCCTTGGTCACGCGACCATCTTTACCAGAACCAGCAACCGAACCAGCAGCCATGCCGTTATCTGCCATCAATTTAGCGGCGGCCGGCATTGCCACACCTGCCATACCCTGAGAGCCGCTAGAGGCTTGGGCTACAGGAGCAGAGGTTGCGGGGGCCGCACTTGATGCGGCTTGTGAAGCTACGGGGGCAGAGGCGCTAGCTTTGCCTTCAGTGTCAATCTTTGCAATAACTTGATCGCTTACAACCTGTGCGCCGTTTTGCACAACGAGCTCGGACAGCACGCCCGATGCAGGCGCTGGAACTTCAAGCACTACCTTATCGGTTTCGATTTCGATCAGAATTTCGTCAGCAGTGACCGCATCACCCACCTTCTTTTTCCAAGTGAGCATGGTGGCTTCTGCCACAGATTCCGATAACTGCGGGACTTTAATTTCTACGTTTGCCATGATGTTTATTCCTTAAATTTCTTATCAAATTATTTGGTGAGGATGAAGCCTTTGAGCTTGGCAAATGCGCCTTCAACTAGCGCTTTTTGCTGCTCTTGATGCAAGTGTGCATAGCCCGCGGCAGGCGAGGCGCTAGCTGCGCGACCCGAGTACGCCATGCGTTGACCCTCAACCATGTTTTCAAAAATGTTGTGTTGCACAAAGAACCAAGCGCCTTGATTTTGCGGCTCGTCTTGACACCAAACCACTTCAGCAAGATGAGGATACTTTTTCAATTCAGCCGCAAACGCTTTGTGCGGGAATGGATAGAGTTGCTCAACACGGATGATGGCCGTATCGTCATTGCCGCGCTCTTCTCGTTTTTTAACTAAGTCGTAGTACACCTTGCCAGAGCAAGCAACTAAACGCTTCACTTTTTTGGCATCAATCTCTTTTTGCTCAGGAATCACGGTCTGGAAAGAGCCCTTCGTAAACTCGGCCAACGGAGACGCCGCATCTTTGTTACGCAACAAAGATTTAGGCGTCATGATGATCAAAGGCTTACGCAAATTGCGGATCATCTGGCGACGCAGCACGTGGAAGATCTGGCTCGCTGTGGTGGGCTGCACGATCTGCATGTTGGTATCTGCTGCCAATTGCATGAATCGCTCAAGACGTGCAGAACTGTGCTCTGGGCCTTGACCTTCATAGCCATGCGGCAACATGAGTGTGATGCCGTTAACACGACCCCATTTCACTTCACCCGACGCGATGAACTGGTCAATCACCACTTGCGCGCCATTGGCAAAGTCACCAAATTGCGCTTCCCAAATCACGAGCGTGTTTGGGTCGTTAGAAGCGTAACCGTATTCAAAACCAAGCACAGCCTCTTCGGAGAGCAAAGAATCAATAACGACGAATGGCGCTTGACCATCGGCTGCGTTTTGCAAAGGAATGTATGTGCCCGAGTCCCACTTCTCACGGCTTTGATCGTGAATAACGGAGTGGCGATGCGTAAATGTACCGCGGCCGCAGTCTTCGCCGGACAAACGCACGGGGTAGCCACTCGCCACCAGCGTAGCAAACGCCATATGCTCGCCCATGCCCCAATCGACTTCACGCTCGCCGCGTCCCATGGCAGCACGGTTGTCATACACCGTCTTCACCAATTGATGCGGCGTCACGCCTGCTGGAATCGTTGTGATGCGCTCGGCAATACGCTTCCACTCTGACAGCGGGATCGCCGTATTGCAAGTGTCTGTCCACTTGTTATTCAGGAACGGCGCCCAATCCACCGCGAACTTGCTCTTGAAGTTGGTAATCGTGATGTCTTCCGTGTGTTTGCCAGCATCCAAGGCGGCGCGGTAGGCTTTTGCCATATCGTCGCCCAGCGTCACGCCTAAACCTTGAGTCGCAAGCTTGTCGGCATACAGTTTGCGCGTACCAGGATGGGCAGCAATTTTTTTGTACATCAGCGGCTGGGTAAGTGCTGGCGTATCTTGCTCGTTGTGACCCAATTTACGAAAGCAAATGATGTCAACTACGACATCTTTACTGAATTTTTGACGGTACTCTAAAGCCCACTGCGTACACAGAACAACAGCTTCTGGGTCATCGCCATTAACGTGCAATACAGGCGCTTCCACCATCTTCACCACGTCTGTGCAATACAGCGTTGAGCGCGTATCGCGTGGATCAGATGTGGTGAAGCCAATTTGGTTGTTGATCACAATATGCACGGTACCACCCGTGTAATAACCACGAGTTTGAGCGAGCGCCAAAGTCTCCATGACCACGCCTTGCCCAGCAAAAGCCGCATCACCGTGCACAAGCACAGGTAGCACTTGCTTGCCGTGCGGGTCAGCACGGCGATCCATACGGGCACGGACGGAACCTTCCACCACTGGATTCACAATTTCTAAATGCGAAGGGTTGAACGCGAGCGTTAGGTGAACGGGACCGCCATCGGTCGTCACATCGCTAGAGAAGCCTTGGTGATACTTAACGTCACCTGAAGGCAAGTCTTCTGGCGCTGTGTGGTCAAACTCAGCAAATAGATCTTTCGGCGCCTTGCCTAAAGTGTTAACCAGCACATTGAGACGACCGCGATGCGCCATGCCCACCACGACCTCTTGAATGCCAGACTTACCAGCGCTTTGCACCAGCTCATCCATCGACGTAATAAAGCTCTCACCACCTTCTAGCGAGAAGCGTTTTTGTCCAACGTATTTGGTGTGGAGGTAACGCTCAAGGCCTTCAGCCGCAGTCAGCGTTTGCAAAATATTTTTCTTTTGTTCCGTGTTGAACACTGGATTACTACGCGTCGTCTCTAGCTTTTCTTGCCACCAACGCTTTTCATCTTGATTTGTAGAGTACATAAACTCAGCACCAATCGTGCCGCAATATGTCTCACGCAAGGCGTTGAGCAAATCACGCAAACTCATATTGGCTTTGCCAAAATAGGTATTGCTGGTGTCGAACACTGCTTCTTGATCAGAGTCACTAAACCCATAAAACGCAGGATCCAGATCAGGAATGTGGTCACGCTCAGCTCGCTTAAGCGGGTCTAAATCTGCCCAACGTGCCCCCACATTGCGGTAAGCGGCAATCAATTGCTGAGCAGCCGTACGCTTTTTCCCCATGCTGGCGTCACCGCTAGCAATCACAGTACGCGTGACGCCTTGCTTCGCACGCTCGGCAAAAGCATTAATAACGGGTAAATGCGCGACATCTTTGCTGGCTGATCCGTCAACGGCAGGCACATGCTGAAGCGCGTCGAAATAGGAGCGCCATCCATCGGTTACAGAACCAGGATTGGCCAAATAGTTTTCGTACATCTCTTCGACATAAGGCGCGTTGCCGCCGAAAAGATAGCTGTTGCCGTTATAGGCTGAATAAACCGAGTTATCCGACATGATTAAAGACCTCTCTCCCCCTTGAGGGGACATTAGTTGGTTGATAAACCTTCCGCGGCACGGCTGAACCGATTAGCGGACTGACACTTGCGTAACACAGAAGGAACGAAACTGGCAGTTAGATTATGCCAGTAGTAAGCATCTGCACAGATTTTTGTGGCATATTTCAAACAAATACTTCACTACACACAAGAGGTCACATGTCATTCCAAGCGCAATACACAAACAAACGCATGTCCGCTAACGATGCGGCAGGACTTGTTCAAAACAAAGACACCATTATTGTGGGAACAGCCACAGGCGAGCCGCCCACCTTGCTTGCTGCACTCTCAGATCGCCGCCGCGAACTCGAGGGTGTGCGCGTGTCCCAAATTTTGGCTCTCAAAAAATACGGCTACTTTGACCCCGAAACGGCGCTCAATGTTCGACATGCGGCGTATTTCTTAGGCGGCGCATCACGCGCTGGCGCGCAAGAAGGCTGGAGTGATTTTGTGCCCTGCAACTTCTCCGATGTGCCCAGCATGATTACGCGTCGTCAGACTCCAGCCGATGTCGTCTTTAGCATGGCCTCGCCAATGAACGAACAAGGGTTTCTAACGCTTGGGCTAGCGCCTTGCTACACGATGGCCGCCACTCAAGTTGCTAGGTCCATTGTGCTAGAGGTCAACCCCAATGTGCCAGCCAGCTTTGGCGCTTGCCAAATTCACATCTCACAAGTGGCAGGGCTTATCGAAAGCAGCGATGCGTTAACAGAAGTGGGCTTGCCAAAAATTGGCCCTGTCCAAGAAGCCATTGGCAAGTATGTTGCCGACCTCATACCAGATGGTGCCACACTACAAATTGGCTATGGTGGCATCCCAGACGCAGTTGTGCAGCAGCTCACGCATAAACACGATCTAGGCATTCACACCGAAATGATTGGCGATGGCATCCTCACGCTTATCGAATCAGGTGCCGTCACCAATAAACGCAAAAACTTCAACACAGGCAAGATGCTGGCCACGTTTGCACTAGGCTCTAAAAAGCTCTACCAGTTCATGCATCAAAACCCCATGTTGGAGATGCACCCTGCCGATGTCACCAATGACCCCTACTCGGCTGGGCAAAATGACAACCTGCATGCCATCAATGCAACCTTGCAAATTGATTTGCTTGGGCAATGCGGCTCAGAGAGTTTGGGCTATACACCCTACTCAGGCACAGGTGGACAAGCCGATTTTGTGCGCGGTGCTAATCGCTCAAATGGCGGCAAAGCCTTTATCGTCTTGCCCTCCACTGCCAAAGACGACACCATTTCACGCATCGTACCCGTACTCTCGCCAGGAACCTTTGTGACCACCAGCAAAAATGAAGTGAACTACGTGGTCACCGAATTTGGTGTGGCGCAATTACGCGGCAAAAGCGCCAAGCAACGTGCAGAGGCTTTAATTGCCATTGCACATCCTAATTTCCGTGCTGAGCTACGCGCAGAAGCAGTGCGAATGCGCCTGCTTTAAATCACTTTAGCAGCGCCAGCACTTCGTCAAAAGCAGGGTGCTCGCAATCACGTAGCCACTCAAATGCGACCATTTCGGTGGTCACGAGTTCTGCGCCAGCACCAGCTAATCGGTCAAACGCAGCATCGCGATTACGTTCCGTGCGCGAGCCACAAGCGTCGGTTACTACCCACACCTCAAACTCTTGCTCCAGCAAATCTAAACTGGTTTGCAGCAAGCAGACATGGGCTTCGCAGCCAGCAATCACAATCGTGCCTCGCTCGGGCGATGTTGGAACCGCTTTTTGTAAATGTTTAGGCAAGCTTCTGGCATTACCTCGTAACTCGGCGCCTTGTGCTTTTGGTGCTGGGCGTAGCCAATCCACCAAACCATCTTCGCAAGCGCTGAAGGATTGCTTAACCAAAGTCTTTGCGCACAAACTACGTACTGCATCCACATTCACGCCAAGGCCATTCGGGTTTTGCTCTGTGCCAAACACAGGAAGTTGCAAAAGCTTTGCGATTTTTGCTAACCGCACCGCGTTGGCTAACACTTGCTCAGCTTCAAAAATATGAGGTATCAATTTAGTTTGGTAATCGATCAGCACAAGCTGGGAGTCATCTCTATCAAGCAGCATCATTTTTCTTTCGTTTTCTATCCTGTAAGACTAGCGTTATGTGATGGCATAGTATCCACGTTATGAACACAGCTACATCACCCTACTTCACCGCCGATCACGAAATGCTTCGTGACACTATCCGCCGCTTCATTGCTGAGCGTGTGTTGCCGTTTGCCGATGCATGGGAGGAAGCTGGCAAAGTGCCACGCGACGTACTCAAAGAAATGGGCGACCTTGGTCTGCTCGGCATTAAATACAGCGCCGAGCACGGCGGCAGCGAACTCGATACGCTCTCTACGGTCATCTTGGCTGAAGAGCTAGGGCGCTGCTCCTACGGTGGCTTTGCCGTGACGGTGCTCGTGCATACCGATATGTCCTCGCCGCATCTCTTCCATGCAGGCACAAAAGCACAAATCGACAAATACATGCCCGACCTCGTTGCGGGACGCAAGATCGCAGCTGTCGCCATGACCGAGGCCGATGCGGGCTCGGACTTGCAGGGCATGCGCACCACCGCCAAGCGTGATGGCGACCACTACGTACTAAACGGCAGCAAGATGTTCATTACCAACGGCGTGCATGGCGATGTGTTCTTTGTCGCGGCTCGAACGGGTGAGCCTGGACGCAATCGCCAAATCTCGATGTTCATCGTCGAAAAAGGTACGCCTGGCTTTACCGTTGCTCGTCCACTAAAAAAAATGGGTTGGCTATGCAGTGACACTGCCGAGCTCCACTTCGACAATTGCCGCATCCCAGCCGAAAACTTGCTGGGCGAAGAGCACAAAGGTTTTTATGCGCTGATGAAGAATTTGCAAAACGAACGCATCGTCTTATCGGCGCAAATGATGGGCGAAGCCAGTCGTGCGATCGAGCTAGCGCTTGAGTGGGTCACGCAGCGCAAAGCTTTTGGCGACACGCTGTGGACCAAGCAATCCATTCGCCACAAGCTAGCGATGCGCCTTGCACAAGTAGAGGCCGCCAAAGCCTTGATTTACAACACCGCGTGGCGCGACGCCCAAGGGCAAAGCGTAACCAAAGAAGTTTCGATGATGAAGGCGCTGTGCGGTACGCTGGTGAACGAAGTGATGTACGACTGCGGTCAATTTCACGGTGGCATGAGCTTCATCCGTGAGACCGCGATTGAGCGCATGTACCGCGACGCGCGTGTGCAATCCATTGGCGGCGGCGCGACCGAAGTGATGCTAGAAGAAATTGCCAAACGCATGGTGTAGCCCGATGCACCCGCTCATCGACAGCCACGTCCACATCCTAGACCCTGATCGTTTCCCCTACGCCGACGATGCTTGGTATAAGCCGATTGGCGCGGAGCGTGGAACAGCGGACGACCTGACGCACCTGATGCAGCATCATGGGGTTCAGCATGCGCTGTTGGTACAGCCTAACTCTGGCTATCAATTAGATAACCGCTGCATGCTATCTGCCATTGCCAATAGCAACGGGCGTTTTAAAGGCATGGCGGTTGTTGAAAATCAGTGCGGCCTTCGCAAATTGCAAGACTTGCAAGCGCAAGGCATTGTTGGTATCGCCATGAATGTCTCTTTGCTTGGTGTCGATTTTTATGCCGATATAGAGCCACTCTTGAGCCATCTGCGCGATCTTGGTATGTGGGCTCAAATGCAGGTGCAGCATGACCAGCTTGTGCAGCTTGCTCCCATGCTTGAGGCTAGTGGTGCCAAACTCTTGTTTGACCATTGCGGCAGGCCAGACCCAAAGAACGGAATCGCTCAGACTGGATTTCAATCCCTACTGGCCCTTGCAGAAACAGGACGCGCCGTTGTCAAACTCTCAGGTTTCAATAAATGCTCGGTGCAGCACTACCCTTGGGCGGATGCCAAGGTTTTTGTGGACGCTCTGCTGAAAGCCTACACACCACACAACTTGATATGGGCATCCGATTGGCCTTTCCTCAAGGCGCCGGCTCGCATCGACTACGGGCCGCTGCTCACGCTATTTGAGCAGCTTGTACCAGACGCGGCGGCACGGCGTGCCATTCAATGGGAAACGCCGAAGCGCTTATTTGGATTTTTGTAACACGGGCTCTCTCGCTTTAGCACCCGATCTGCGCACGATTTCGGCAAGGCGAGGGATTTCGATAGCAACAAAGGCAACCAACTCCTCCGAGCTGCTACTTTTTGGCTGTAGACCTAACTCAGTTAATTTTTTAACATTTTCAGGCTGCTTCAAAATCGCCGCAACCTCTATCTGCAATTCCTTAACAATGGCTGGTGGCGTGCCCGCAGGTGCAAACAGCGCTTGCCACGAGCTAATATCGTAGCCCTTTAATCCTGCCTCTTGCATCGTAGGAATGTCGGGGGAAGCTGGAGTTCGCTGGGCTGTCGTTACAGCAAGAGCAACAAGATTGCCTGCCGCGATTTGAGGCAACACAGTATTGATATTTTCAAAGCTAAATTGAGTGGTCCCAGCCAATAAGTCAATCAGCATAGGGCTACTACCATTAAATGGAACATGCTGGAACTTTGTCCCTGTCATCACTTTAAACATTTCACCAGCAATATGCTGTGACGTACCATTACCAGACGAGCCAAACGAAAATCTATCTGGGTTATCTTTAAGCAGCGTAATAAGCTCTGAAACCGTTTTCACATTGAGCGAAGGATGCACGACCAGCACATTAGGCGACGTGGCTAGTAAGGTAATTGGCGCAAAATCTTTAATCGGATCGTATGAAAGATTAGGATAAAGAGCAGCGTTAAAGCCATGGGAGCTAATCGTGCCGCCACCTAGGGTATAGCCATCAGGCTTGGCTTTAGCTAGCTCCGCAGTACCAACCGAGCCACCCTGTCCCGCTTTATTTTCTACAGAGACAAGCATCCCTAGTTTGCCCGTCAATCCAGTCGCAACCATACGACCCAACATGTCTGTTGCACCACCCGGAGCAAAAGGCACTATGTAACGGATCGGCCCTAGAGGCCAATCAGAAGTTGCAGCATGTACGACCGAAGCCATAACAAAAGTAACAACAGCAAAAATCAACTTAACAGCATTAGGCATATAAACTTTTAAAAAATGAACACCATGCAACCAAAGCAAATTTGATGCCAAAAGTTAACAATCCAGAAACTTATGTATTAAAATTAATTATTTTGTAATAATTAAAGTTATTTTACTTCTGTGGAGAATTTTAAATGTGTAGTATTTCACCTATGTGACAGCTAGCTTTTCTTGGGATACAAAATCATTTGCGTACAACGAAACAACGCAATGGTCTTACCAGACTCACGGTGCATAACCGTTGCATCCCACACTTGCGTATTTTTGCCCATGTGCACGACCTTGGCGATGCACTCGATCACGCCCTCTTTTGCTGTGCTTAAATGATTCGACTTAAGCTCAATCGTGGTAAATCCATTAGCGCCCTCGGGCAAATTGGCCATACAACCAGCGCCCGAACAACTATCCGCCAAGGTCACCACAGTGCCCGCATGCAAATAGCCATTTGGCGCGTAGTGAATTTCCTTGATTAGAATCTCGCCGCGCGCCTCGCCTACGCCTGTATGTGTAATTCGCAGCCCCAGATGGCCAGGTAAATAGTTCAAGCTACGGCTATTAAATTGATCTGCCGTCATCACGATGGCTGCACCCCGTCATAACCCTCAA
>CANBRV010000057.1 GCA_947372005.1 Comamonadaceae bacterium
AATGCTTTGAACGCGATGAAGGCAGGAGCAGAAACGGATGATCCGCTACAAAGCTGCAAATCATGGCTCGATCAAATTCCAAATGATGTCGTCGCTGAGATCCATGTGGCTGGACATAACGCTATGGATGACATCGTGATTGACGATCATTCTTGCGCGGTCAACGAACCTGTGTGGAAGCTCTATCGTCATGCCTTGCAGCGATTTGGACAAGCTCAAACTCTAGTTGAGTGGGATACAAATGTGCCGCCACTTGATGTATTGATCCTGCAACTTCGCATTGCCCAAACACACGCAGCGGAGGCGCTGGCATGAGCCATCAAAAACTCCTTGCGCAGCAAGAAATTCTGCTTGATGGGCTATTCGATTCGTGGCCTGCTGTGCAGGCCAACGCGGATTTGGCTTCCCAGCAAGCATGGCCTGAAGCTCAATACCAACGAGGCTTACAGGCTTATCGCTCTAATGCATCGTTACTCGCGCAACGCGTGCTTGGGGCGACATTTCCTACGGTAAGACGACTCATGGGTGCAGATCAATTCGATGGACTCGCCGCGTATTTTTGGCGAACACATCCGCCAACCAAAGGTGATCTAGCGCAGTGGGGCGAAGGGCTGGAAGCCTTTCTGCGCACGATCCCAGAGCTGATGCTGCACGAGGCGCATTTGCCAGATGTAGGCGCGCTCGAATGGGCGCTGCATGCAGGGCTAACAGCAGCAGATTCTGAGCCAACGGACCTCTTGCCACTTGCTTTGATTGAGAGTGAATTTCCTATCGTTGATTTAGTGAACGGTAAGAATTTCGAGGACTTAGAGAGCATACAACCGCAACGCGCTTTGGTCTATCGCCAAGGTTTTAAAACAAACTGCATTTCAATTACAAAGGACGCATAACTATGAACAACCTTATTCAATGGTGGGACAAACTGGTTATCAGCTTAGAAGCTTTAAAAAATCCTGCACAACTGGCGGCCCGTCTCTATGTTGGCTCGGCATTTTTTATGGCAGGCCTCACCAAAATCAGAGATTGGGACACCACGCTCGCGCTTTTTGGTGACGAGTATCACGTGCCATTTTTATCACCCACGGTCGCTGCCATCATGGGTACGGGCGGCGAGCTGGTACTGCCAGTGCTACTCGTGTTTGGCCTCTTCGGTCGCTTTGCGGCACTGGGCTTGTTTGTGATGAACATCGTCGCTGTGATTTCTCTATCGGAAATCGCGCCCGCTGCCTTCCAGCAACACCAATTTTGGGGCTCGCTCTTGGCAGGACTTGCGATTTGGGGCGTGGGGCAGTGGAGTGTGGACTACCTGCGCTCAAAGCACTAAGCATTCTTTGGCTTTGGCTGCCACGGCTTTGGCCGTGATGCCAAAGTGCACATATAAATCTTTTGCTGCGCCAGATAGCCCAAAGCCTGTCATGCCAATAAACGCACCTTGATCGCCGATGTACTTTTCCCAGCCTTGCACCACGGCGGCTTCCACGGCAACGCGTTTGCATCCCTTACCTAGCGTGGCCTGGCGATAAGCGGCATCTTGCGCATCAAACAACTCGAAGCAGGGGATGGAGACCACTGTGGTGGCAACACCCTCGCTCTCCAATATCTTTTGAGCCTCTAGCGCAATCGCAACTTCCGAACCCGTAGCAAGCAGCGTGACACGCCGTTCGCCTAGTGTTGTATCTGAAATCACATAGCCGCCGCGAGCACTGTCATTCTCGCGAAGGCGGGAATCCACCACGCGCACACGAGGCAAAACCTGCCGCGCAAAAATCAGCGACACAGGCCCTGACTTGTGTTTGAGCGCAATGTCCCAGCACTCCACTGCTTCCACCGCATCTGCAGGGCGCAGCACTAGCATATTGGGCATGGCGCGAAGGGACGCCAAAATTTCTACAGGCTGATGCGTGGGTCCATTAGTACCAATGCCAATCGAGTCATGACTAAACACAAACTTCACAGGCAAGCCCATCAATGCGGCGTTGCGCATCGCAGGGCGTAGGTAGTCAGAGAACACAAGGTAAGTCACGGCAACAGGAAGTACGCCGCCATGCGCCGCCATGCCGTTGCATAGTGAGCCCATCACGTGCTCCCGCACGCCGCAGTGGACATAGCTTCCTGCCGCGTCAAGCTTGGTAAACGCGATTTGTCCGCGCTTGTGGTCGGTGGGCGCTTCCAAATCGGCGCAGGCAATCATGCGCTCGGGGAGAATCTTAGTGAGCGCATGGCTAATCGCAGCTGATAAATTGATGCCGCCCATTCCACCACTAGCTGCGGCACTCTGCGCGAGCTCTGCCTTCATCTGCTGCATCACGTCATTCATGTTTGCGGGCAAATCGCCGCGCAAAGTGCGTTCGAACTCAGTGCGCTCAGGCGTGGGAAGATGTTTGACTCGGGCATTCCAATCTTCTCGTGCCTCGCAGCCTGCGCGGCTAGTGGCTCGCCAAGCATTCAAAATATCAGCTGGCACAACAAACGGTTTGTCGAATCGGTGCTCAGGATCAAACATCGCTTGCATTTGTGCACGATCTTCGGGGAAGAGTTTGCCGCTATGCCCGCCGCGCTGCCCTTGTAGCCTTGCCACGCCTTTGGCAATGGTAGTTTTGCAGGCAATCATCGAAGGACGGGCATCTAGCTTTGCCAGTGCAATGGCATTCGATACCGCATCAATGCTGTGACCGTCAACTTCCAGCACGTGCCAGTTAGCCACTAGGAAACGCTTGACCACATCTTCGCTAATGGCTAAATGCGTGGAACCGTCGTCTTGGATGGCGTTGTCGTCCCAAAGCAAAATGAGATGACCTAAGCCCAAGTGGCCTGCCAGAGAAATCATCTCTTGTCCCACGCCTTCTTGCAAGCAACCATCGCCCACAAAAGCATAGGTGTAGTGATTGACCAAATCCGCCCCAAACTTGGCTCTTAATCTAGCCTCTGCTATTGCCATGCCTAATGCATTGGCAATGCCTTGCCCGAGTTGCCCAGTGGTGACTTCAATGCCCGCAGCAGGGTCAATTTCTGGATGCCCTGCACAGTGCGAACCCAATACTCGAAAGGCTTTGAGTTGATCAAGGCTCATTTTTTCATAGCCACTCAAGTGCAACAAAGCATACAGCAGCATCGAGCCGTGACCGTTAGACAGCACCACGCGATCGCGGTCAAACCACGTTGGGTTTGACGGATCGTGTTTGAGATGCTGCACGTAGAGCGCCGTTGCAATTTCCGCCATGCCCAGCGGCACACCTTGGTGGCCTTCGCCTGCCGCAAGGATGGCATCCACCGCTAAAAAGCGAATGGCGTGAGCGAGTGGTTGCAGAAGATGGGGTTGCAAAGCGTGTGCGCTCATCTTTATTTGCCAAGCCAGTTTTTGACCTGCGCGGTGATGCGCTCGGTTGAAATGCCATAGCGGTCGTGCAGCGTCGGCAATGCACCCGCATCTAAAAACTGATCGGGCAGTGCGATTTGCTGAAGAGCAGGCATGACGCGAGCTTTAATCAGCGCAAGTGCGACAGCTTCACCCAGACCGCCAATCGTGGTGTGGTTTTCTGCCACCACTACCAAACGTCCTTCTTTGCGGCACTCAGCAACGATGGTTTCCACGTCAAGTGGTTTGATGGTTGGCACATGCAGCACCGCCACGTCCACATTGTATTTTTGTAGCTCAGTCGCGGCTTCCAACGCACGCATGGTGAGCAAGCCCGTGGAAATAAAAAGCACATCGCGTCCACCGCGCAAGAGCTTGGCTTTGCCTAGCTCAAACGTGTAGTTGTACTCGTCCAGCACACGTGGCACTTGACCGCGGAGTAACCGCATGTACACAGGACCGTTATGCGCAATCATCGCGGGCGTCATTTGTTCAATGTCCACCGCATCGCAAGGATCAAGCACCGTCATGTTCGGGATCGCACGCATCAGCGCCACATCCTCAGCGGCCTGATGGCTAGGGCCGTAGCCGCTGGTGAGACCTGGCAAAGCGCAGACTAATTTGACATTCAAATTCTCTTCAGCAATCACTTGATGAATAAAGTCATACGCGCGGCGCGTGGCAAACACGGCGTAGGTGGTGGCAATGGGAACGAGTCCTTCTTTGGCCATGCCGCCTGCTGCTGCCATCAAGAGTTGCTCGGCCATACCCATCTGGTAAAAGCGCTCGGGGTAGGCTTCTTTAAAGAGGTGCAAATCGGTGTACTTCGCCAAGTCGGCTGTCATGCCCACAATACGCGTGTTCTCGCGAGCCAAGTCCACTAAGGCTTTGCCAAAGGGTGCTGCTGTCGTGCGCTGTCCCTCAGACGCAATCGAAGCAATCATGGCGGACGTTGTGAGGCGTTTTTTGGGTGTTGCAGTGCTCATGCTTGTTCTCCTGCAAACTGCGCATCAAGGGTAGCGATGGCTTGCTGCCATTCAGGTGCATCCACACGAATGAAATGGTTTTTTTCGCGCGTCTCTAAAAACGGAACGCCCTTGCCCATGAGGGTGTCACATAGCAGTACGCGTGGCTTTTTATCTTTGAGGTTTCGCGCGGTATCAAAGGCGGCAAGCACAGCGGCAAGGTCGTTACCTGCTACGCGCTGCACGTGCCAGCCAAAAGCCAGCCACTTATCAGCTAATGGCTCAAAGCCCATGACTTCGTTGGAGTTGCCGTCCGCTTGTTGGTTGTTGATATCGACCATGCAAATGAGGTTGTCGAGTTTGTGATGTGCTGCGCTCATGGCCGCTTCCCACGTTGAGCCTTCGTCTAGTTCGCCGTCCGACATTGAGTTATAGACAAAGGCAGGATTGTTCTTTTGCTTGAGCGCCATCGCCATACCCACACCAATCGCCAGACCTTGCCCGAGCGAGCCGCCCGAGATTTCCATGCCCGGTGTGTAGGTCGCCATGCCCGACATCGGCAAGCGCGAATCGTCTGAGCCGTAGCTCTCGAGCTCATCTTCGCCAATCACACCTGCTTCTAATAGCGCGGCGTAATGCGCAATCGCGTAATGCCCGTGAGAGAGCAAGAAGCGGTCGCGCCCTTCCCATTTAGGGTCGTTCGGTTTTAGCTTGAGTGCATGACCATACGCTACGGCCAGCACATCGGCATAACCCAACGCTTGGCCAATATAGCCTTGGCCTTGCACCTCGCCCATGCGCAGGGCAAAGCGGCGGATGCGGTAGGCACACGCCTTCAATTTTTGTAAATCAGACATAAAAAACTCTTAATTGCTTAGTGAATGGTCAGCCAAGGAAAGTAGGCATAGCCCACCAAAATGCAAAGTGCCACGGCATAAAAAGGAATGAGTTCGATTACCACGTCACCAATACGAACCTTGGCAATCGAGCTAGTAATGAACAGCGTTGTCCCAATCGGCGGGTGATAAAGACCAATCGACAAATTGATAATCATCATGATCCCGAGTTGAATCGGATCCATTCCGACCGATGCCGCCAATGGCACAAACATCGGGGTCAACAAAAGCACAGCCGCTGGCAAGTCAATAAACATCGCGGTTGCCAGCATGATGAGGTTCATGGACAAAATAATCAGCCACGGCTCTTTCAATGTTTCTTGTGCGTATTTGGTGAACTCTGCAGGGATTTGTTCGTAGGTCACGATCCAGCCCACGGTGCTTGATGCCATGATGATAAGCAGCACCACGCCTGTTGAAATGCCCGCTTCAATAGCGGCGTGCCGCATTTTTTCAATCGTCAAATCGCTGTACACAAAGTACGACACCACCAGCGCGTAAAGCGTGGACATGACGCTGACCTCGGTGGGTGTAGCAATGCCAAAGCGCAAAAAGATGATGATGAGCACAGGCATGGCAAGGGCAGGACCTGCTTGCATCAATTGCACCCAAAACTCGCTCCACACAAAAGGCGTGGTGTCGCGTGGAAAGTTGCGTCTGCGGCCTTGCACGTAGCAAACTAACATGAAGCCTGCGCACATGAGTAAGCCTGGCAAGATACCAGCGACGAAGAGCGCGCCAATCGATGCTCCCGAGACCAAGGCATACACAATCATGGGAATGGAGGGCGGAATCAGAATATCAATCGTCGCCGCCGCCGCCAAGGTGCCTGCTGCAAAGGGTGCGGGATAGCCGAGCTTTTTAAGCCACGGGATCAGCATCGAACCAATGGCAGACGCATCCGCCACGGCCGAGCCCGACACGCCGCCAAAAATGGTGGACGAGAGCACACCCACTTGCGCAGGACCGCCGTGAACGCGGCCAATGATCATGGTGAGCAAATTGACAAGACTCGTTCCTAGCTTGCCGCTTACCATGAGTGCGCCCGTGAGCATAAAAAACGGAATCGCAATCAGCGGAAAGCTTTGCGTTTGAGACAGCATTTGCTCAATCGCCAAGTGCATGGGAACTTTGTCTGCAAACCATAGCGCCGACACGGCTGCCAGCACCAAGGCGTGTGCAATGGGAATGGAGAGCAGTGCAAAGACGATAAACAGCCCAATAATCATCGTGGTCATGCTGATGCTCCTAGATCGTTCGATGCGGATGCGGCCTGCCATACGCTAGGCAGTTTGCAAATCGTCATGACAGCCAGCATGGCAAAACCAAACATCAAACACGCCATGCTGTACGAGCCGGGCAATTGCAAAATAGGGGTGTGCTCGTCAGCGGCAATTTCTACCAAAGGCCACGCCATTACGGCTAACGAGCTGTAGAGCAACGCCACGATGCAAGAGCCCGCCGCGAGCACATAACGCCGAATCAGCAGTGGCAACTTTTGCGTCAAGATCACCACCGAGATATGCGAGCCGTGCTGCACGGCAATGACCACGCCCGCCATAATCATCCACGGGAAGAGTAGCTCGGGCAGCTCGGAAGCCCATGCAAGGCTAGTGCCTGCAATGTATCTGAGACCCACGTTGATACTGAGTATCAAAAAGACAATGGTGAGTGTGATGTACAAAATCCACCTGCACACCCAGCCAATGCCGCGGTCAATGTTTGATAAAAGTGTCAACATGATTTAGTCTCTTTAGGCCTCTTTTAGCTCGCTGCTTTTAGCGGTTCGCCTGTTCAACAACCTTGGTCGCAAACTCACCCACGGGGCCCGTTGTCCATTTGGTGTAAACCGATTTCGTCGCGTCCACAAAGGCTTTGCGGTCTACGTTATCAATTTGCACGCCTTTAGATTTGAGCTCGGCGATCAGCTTGTCGTCTGCCTCTTTGTTCAGGCGGCGCTGCGTTGTTGTGGCCTCAGCTGCTGCTTCGTGAAAAATCTTTTGGTCGGCGCTTGTCAAACGCTCCCACGCACGCTTGCTCATTAAAAACGGTGCAGATTCATACTTATGACCTGTGAGCGAAATGTATTTTTGCACTTCGTACAGTTTGGCGGACGCGATATTGGTGAGTGGATTTTCTTGTCCATCCACGACCCCTTGTTGCAAAGCCACGTAGAGCTCCGAAAATTTAATCTGCTGTGGGTCTGCACCGAGCGCTGTCATGATGTCCACCGTCACCGCATCTGGCGGCGTACGCATCTTGAGCCCCTTCAGGTCAGCAGGTGCTTTGATAGGGCGCTTGCTGTTGGACATTTGGCGAATGCCGTTATCCCACAAACCCAGAACTACCATACCTTTGGCTTCGGCACGTTTGGCTAGTTCTTTGCCAATAGGGCCATCCATGACTTGCCAAGCTTTTTGAACATTAGGAAATAAAAATGGCAAGCCCAGTGTCGCAAACTCTGGCACCACGCTTGCAACAGCGCCTTGGCTGTTGGCAGACATGTCCAGTGTTCCTGAGCGCATGGCGGTCACCATGGCTGCGTCGTCACCGAGTTGCGCCGAATGCGCGACTTGAATTTCGATGCGCCCATTGGTTTTGGCTTTGATGCGATCAGCAAATAAAACGGCCGCTTCGTGACGCGGGTTGCTAGGCGCTGCGCCGTGTCCCAGTGTCAGTTTGACCATAGGGGCTTGCGCGAATGCCATGGTGCCAATGGCGAGCAGTGCCGCAGTCAAAGTAGCACGGCGGATCATAGATAGCTTCTTCATTTTGTCTCCTTTAGATAATAAAAATACACAAACCAAAAAATTAGTGAATGAGCATCCCGCCATTCACATCCAGCGTTACGCCTGTGCAATAACTGGCAAGGTCGCTAGCCAAAAACACCACGCAGCCTGCTACGTCAACAGGTACACCTACGCGGTTCAGTGGAATTTGCTCCAAGATGCTTTTCATCTTGTCATCGGGAATAAGTCCCTTGTTGATGTCGGTGTAGATCAGGCCTGGTGTCACGCTGTTCACGCGGATACCGTCCACGCCATATTCACGCGCCATCGCACGTGCAAGGCCGAGCATGCCCGCCTTGGCAGCCGAGTAGTGCGGACCACCCAAAATGCCGCCGCCGCGCTGAGCCGAGACGGAGGACGTATTGATGATCGAGCCGCTTTTTTGCGCTTGCATGGTTGGAATCACGGCTTGCGACATGTACATCATTCCGCGCAACGACACGTCCAAGATTGCGTCGTAGTCTGCACCCGTAATGTCGAGGAATTTACGTGGCTGGGTAATGCCTGCGTTGTTAAAGAGAATATCGATGCGTCCAAGTTTTGCCACGATGACCTTGGCGGCAGCATCGCAGGAAGCTTTATCGGTCACATTGCCGACCACACCGAAGTGCTGACTACCTAGCTGTGCAGCAGCAGAAGCAGGATTGGCTTGCTCCAAATCCACAATCGCAACGGTTGCGCCTTGCGCGGCCATCATTTTGGCAGTGGCAAAACCGAGTCCATTTAATCCTGCGCCACCTGTAATAACGGCAACTTTTCCTGTTAACAACATGAGATGTCCTTCTTAATAATGCACGAGATGATTTAAAAATGCTTGCGAATTATTTGGATGGAAATCTAAAAATCAGCGTGATAATGCATCAACAGCAGATGAATTTAATTCATGTTCTGCCATGTAAGTTGAAATTTAATAGGTACTTACCCTAACCCTCTCTATGCAAGCTATTCCACCTCTAGGAACTCTTCAAGCGTTTGAGGCCATTGCACGGCGGCACAGCTTTGCGCAGGCCGCGAGCGATCTCGGGCTGACGGCCTCGGCGGTGAGTCATCAAATTGCCAAGCTAGAAAAAATGGTTGGCACGCGCTTAATAGATCGCACGCCCGCTGGCGTAAAGCTTTCCGCAGCAGGCGAGCAATATCTACAGCGTGTCAGCAGCGCCATTGCCGCGCTTGCCAGTGCCACGCGTGATCTGCAAGGCGGTGTGCGCCATAGCCTTTATGTTCACGTGAGCCCCAGTTTGGCCAGCCTATGGTTGATGCCACGCCTGCCCGATTTTGCCAAGGCGCACCCCGATGTGTCGTTTTTTTTATCTGCATCGCACGTACACAGCGACTTTGGCGCAGGCTTGTCGGATGTGGATATCCGCTACGGCGTGCCCAATTGGCCGAACCTTGTTGTGGAGCCTCTTTTTAAAGAGCAAGTGATGCCGCTTGTGAGTCCTGTGCTGCAAAAGCGACTCAAAATTAAGGAGCCTGCAGATGTGCTGCAAGCACCGCTGATTCAAAGCGCAGTCAGTGTCGTGCAGTGGAGTGATTGGCTAGCTAGCGTGGGCGTGGAGCAAAGCCCCGAACGCTATGCGTTGCGATTTGACCGCGCCCAGCTCTCGTTAGATGCCGCCATTCAAGGCCTAGGCGTGGCGCTAGAGAGTGCCACGATGGCAGCGCCGCACCTGGAGGCTGGACGACTTGTGCCGCTGTTCGATACCAAAAAATCAATTCGAGTGCAGGGGCATTTTGTGGTTTACCCGAAGCGCCATGCCAAGCGCAAAGAAGTGGCGACGTTTTTAGCTTGGTTGAAAAAGCAGACCTAAGGCTTCGCATGGACACCCCCGTAAAATTGGGGGATGCAAGAAATTCAAGCTTCCACCAATCTCACCGATCCCCTCGTCTTTAATCCCGCCGCCCTAGAGAAGGCAGCCCAAGCCAATTGGAATGCCCGTGACGCTTACCGCGTGACCGAGCAATCCAATAAACCACTCGGCAAGTTCTACGCCTGCTCCATGCTGCCCTACCCTTCGGGCAAGCTGCACATGGGGCACGTGCGCAACTACACCATCAACGACATGCTCACGCGCCAGCTGCGCATGAAGGGCTACAACGTCCTCATGCCGATGGGCTGGGACGCCTTTGGCTTGCCCGCAGAAAACGCCGCTATGAAAAACGCCGTACCGCCTGCCGAATGGACGCACTCCAACATCGCGTACATGAAAAAGCAAATGCAAGCGATGGGCTTGGCGATTGATTGGTCGCGTGAAGTGGCAACCTGCGACCCAAGTTATTACAAATGGAATCAGTGGTTGTTTTTAAAGATGCTGGATGCGGGCATCGCGTATCGCAAAACACAAACCGTGAATTGGGATCCTGTCGATATGACGGTGCTGGCGAACGAGCAAGTCATTGACGGCAAAGGCTGGCGTACAGGTGCGGTCGTCGAAAAGCGTGAGATTCCTGGCTACTATTTGAACATCACTAAATATGCGCCCGAGTTGCTAGAGCACGTGCAGACGGGGCTCGCGGGCTGGCCTGAGCGTGTGAGGCTGATGCAAGAAAACTGGATTGGCAAATCGGAAGGTGTTCGTTTTGCTTTCCCTCACGAGATTAAAGATGGGAAAAAAGAAGGGGGAGGCGAGCTCATCCAAGGCGGCAAGATGTACGTCTTCACCACCCGGGCCGACACCATCATGGGCGTGACCTTCTGCGCCGTTGCGCCTGAGCATCCAATAGCCATGCGGGCTGCGGAGCTAAACCCTTCGATTGCCGCACGGATAGAGGGCTTCAAAGAAGGCGGCACTACAGAAGCCGAACTTGCGACCAAAGAAAAAGAAGGCGTTGC
>CANBRV010000058.1 GCA_947372005.1 Comamonadaceae bacterium
AGCATCGAGCCTGCTTTGGCAATGCTGTCGTAGTCCATGTCGGTTGCCATCATGATGTCGGCAGGTAACACGGGCATAGACGAGCCGCCTGGAATCACCGCCTTCAAGGTGCGACCTTTGTCCGCATCTCGAATGCCGCCAGCAAGTTCCAATAGTTTGGAAAACGGTGTGCCCAGTGGAATTTCGTAATTACCAGGACGCGCTACGTCGCCGCTGATCGAGAAAATTTTCGTTCCACCGTTGTTGGGTTTGCCGCATTCAAGATAGGCTGCGCCCCCATTGCGAATAATCCACGGCACTGCCGCGAATGTCTCTGTATTGTTAATCGTGGTGGGCTTGCCGTACAAGCCAAAGCTGGCAGGGAAGGGCGGTTTAAAACGGGGTTGGCCTTTCTTGCCTTCTAAAGACTCCAAGAGCGCGGTTTCCTCGCCGCAGATGTAAGCGCCAAAACCGTGGAAACCGTGGAGCTGGAAATTAAGTCCGCTACCCAAGATGTTCTCGCCCAAATAACCCGCAGCGCGTGCTTCTTCCAGCGCTACTTCAAAGCGGTCGTAGGTCGCAAAAATCTCGCCGTGGATGTAGTTGTAACCAACGGATGCGCCGATAGAAAAGCCCGCAATGATCATGCCTTCAATCACGATGTGGGGGTTGTATTGCAAGATGTCGCGGTCTTTGCAAGTGCCTGGTTCGCCTTCGTCGGAGTTGCAAACAATGTACTTTTGACCTGGGAAGGTCTTGGGCATAAAGCTCCACTTCAAACCCGTCGGAAAGCCTGCGCCGCCGCGTCCGCGCAAGGCAGATTCTTTCAGCGTGGCAATGACTTGATCTTGTGTCAGCGGCTCTGATCCGCTACCGTCCTTGCCTAGAATTTTCTTCAAAGCCGCATAACCGCCGCGCGCTTCGTAATCTTTGAGTGACCAATTTTTACCATCTAATCCCGCCATGATTTGCGGATTGATGTGGCGGCCGTGGAAGGATGTCTCAACGCCAGTCGCAGCAAATTGCGAGAGTAAGTTTTGTACGCTCATTTGGCAGCCTCTGCTTTCAAACCGTCGAGGAGTGCATCCAGTTTGGCGTTGGTCATCAAGCTGCACATATCACGGTCGTTGACCAGTAGCACAGGCGCGTCGGCGCAAGCGCCCAAGCACTCGCTAGGCTGCACGGTGAATACGCCGTCAGCCGTTGTGCCGTATGGCTCTACGCCGAGGCGCTTGCAAACGTGGTCAAGTGCTTTTTGTCCGCCGCCATGCGCACCTAGTTGACAAGGCAAATTGGTACACACGTTCAGCTTGAACTTGCCCACAGGCGCTTGGTTGTACATGTTGTAGAAGGTCGTGACTTCGTGCACAGCAATCGTTGGCATACCGAGGTACGCGCCTATCGCAGCCTCAGATTCTGGCGATACGTAGCCCAGCTCTTGCTGTGCAATAGCCAAGCAAGCCATCACAGCTGATTGTTTTTGGTCTGCGGGGTATTTCGCAACTTCTTTGGCGAAGCGCGTTAATGTTGACGCAGAAAAGGCGGATTCAGAAAAGATGCTCATCAATAATTACCTATCAATCTCACCAAACACAATGTCCATCGTGCCAATAATGGCGACGGCGTCCGCAATCATGTGGCCTCGTGCCATTTCGTCTAGGCCAGCAAGGTGTGCAAAGCCTGGGGCGCGGATCTTCAAGCGGTAAGGTTTGTTTGCACCGTCGCTCACCATGTAGATACCGAATTCGCCTTTCGGGTGTTCAGTGCCCACATAGGCTTCGCCTTCTGGAACGCAAAAACCTTCAGTGAAAAGTTTGAAGTGATGGATGAGTTCCTCCATATTCGACTTCATCGACTCGCGATCGGGGCTAGCGACTTTGTGGTTGTCGGTAATCACAGGGCCAGCACCCTTGGCGGAATCTGCTTTGAGCCAAGCCACGCACTGCTGGATGATGCGGTTCGACTGCGCCATCTCTTCCATGCGAACCAAGTAGCGATCGTAGCTGTCGCCTGTTTTGCCAACTGGAATATCAAAATTCATTTTGGCGTACACGTCATACGGTTGCTTTTTACGTAAATCCCACGCCACACCTGAGCCACGCAACATGGCGCCTGTAAAGCCCATATTGAGCGCACGTTCTGGCGTGACCACGCCAATGCCCACGGTGCGCTGCTTCCAAATGCGGTTGTCGGTGAGCAGCGTGTGGTACTCGTCCAAGCACTTTGGGAAGCGGTTGGTGAAGTCTTCAATGAAGTCGAGCACCGAGCCTTGGCGGTTTTCGTTCAGTTTGGCGAGTGCCTTAGCGTTCTTGATCTTGCTGGCTTTGTACTGCGGCATTTGGTCCGGCAAGTCGCGGTACACGCCGCCTGGACGGAAATACGCCGCGTGCATACGCGCACCTGACACTGCTTCGTAGATATCAAACAAATCTTCGCGCTCACGGAAAGCGTAGAGCATGATGGCCATCGCGCCGCAATCGAGCCCGTGGCAACCGACCCACAAGAGGTGATTCAAAATACGAGTGATTTCGGCAAACATCACGCGGATGTACTGAGCACGCTCAGGCACTTGGATGCCCATCATTTTTTCAATCGCTAGGCAATACGCATGCTCGTTGCACATCATCGAGACGTAGTCGAGACGATCCATGTACGGCAAGGACTGCATGTAGGTCTTGCTCTCGGCCAGCTTTTCAGTGGCACGGTGCAAAAGCCCGATATGCGGATCGGCACGTTGAATGACTTCGCCGTCTAGCTCTAAAACAAGGCGCAGAACGCCGTGCGCGGCAGGATGTTGAGGACCAAAATTGAGGGTGTAGTTTTTAATTTCAGCCATTTTTATTTCACCTCTGCGGCTGCTTGGGCAACTGGCGCAGGCTGCACATTGAGCACCGAACCCTTGATGCCACCATAATTTGTCTCGCGAATAATGCGTGGCGTGATCTCACGTGGCTCAATCGAAACGGGCTGATACACCACACGCTTGGCCACTTCGTCATAGCGCATTTCCACGTGACCGCTGGTCGGAAAATCTTTACGGAAAGGATGGCCAATAAAGCCGTAGTCGGTCAAGATACGGCGCAAATCGTTATGACCATCAAAAATAATGCCAAACAAATCGAAAGCTTCACGCTCAAACCAATTGGCGCTTGACCAAATGCTGGTCAGCGATGGCACGATGGGCATGTCGTCGTCAGCGGCAAATACCTTCAAGCGAACGCGCTGATTGAGGCTAACGGATAGCAGATGCGAGACCACACAGTAGCGGCTACCTTCATAAGTGCCTTCTTTGTAATCGGAATAATCGACACCACACACGTCAATCAGTTGCTCGAACTGACAACCCGATGCGTCTTTAAGGGCTTTAGCCACAGCAAGATAGTTTTGCGGGAAAACGGTGATGTTGAGCTCTCCCACATCAGCGCCAAACGAATCTATCGTGATGCTTTTGGCTTTGTCGCCAAGGATGGCGGCAATGTGAGATTTGAGTGCTTCTAATTTTGCAAGAGACATGATTTAAGCCCTCGCAATCGTGTGGGTACGACGCACTTTTTGCTGTAATTGAATGATGCCGTACAGCAGTGCTTCAGCGGTTGGCGGGCAACCTGGCACGTAGACATCGACTGGCACGATGCGGTCGCAACCGCGCACGACCGAGTAGCTGTAGTGGTAGTAACCACCGCCGTTCGCGCAAGACCCCATCGAGATCACCCAGCGCGGCTCTGACATTTGGTCGTAGACCTTGCGCAGCGCAGGCGCCATCTTGTTACACAACGTGCCCGCCACAATCATCACGTCTGATTGACGGGGGCTAGGACGAAACACGACACCAAAGCGGTCAAGGTCGTAGCGCGCGCAGCCCGCATGAATCATCTCGACTGCGCAGCAGGCAAGCCCAAACGTCATTGGCCACATCGAGCCTGTTTTAGCCCAGTTCACGATCGAGTCGTAACTCGTTGTGGCGAAGCCTTCTTTAAAAACGCCTTCAATCATTTTTATTCCTTATTCCCACATGATGCTTGCGTCATTCCCAATCTAGGGCGCCTTTTTTCCACATGTAGGCAAAGCCTACAACTACGATGGTCAAGAACGTCAACACTTCAATAAAACCAATTAAACCCAACTCCTTGAGCGAGGCAGCCCAAGGAAATAGGAACGCAATCTCTAAGTCAAAAAGAATAAACAAGATGGCGACTAAGTAGTAGCGCACATCGAACTTCATGCGGGCATCTTCGAAAGCTTCAAAGCCGCATTCAAAAGCAGAATTTTTTGCCGCATCAGGGCGATTAGGGCCAAGGATGTAACCGAGAACCTGTGGAACTACACCAACTGCAACGCCTACGATGATGAACAATAAAACGGGGAGATATTGATCGAGTTGCATGGCGTTTTAGCTGTTATTTTTGTGATGGTGCCGTCGGCGAGACTCGAACTCGCACAGCTTTCGCCACTACCCCCTCAAGATAGCGTGTCTACCAATTTCACCACGACGGCACTGATTTCAATCATGCCCAAAACGCTAGAGGATTTTGTGCGTTTGGACAGCCGACGAGTTTAACCTAAAAAGGGTAAACCCGCCTCGATAAAAGCAGTTATTTTGTTGGAATTTGTGCCGCACCCGTTGCTGGCGCTGCTGGTGTTGATGTATTGACCGCTGGCAAGGTCACTGCTGGAGCAGCCGAATCAAGCACGCTGCCAGTGGCTACGGGCTTGAGATTACCAAAGTAGGCAAGAACGAGTGTGCACACAAAAAAGACAGCCGCCAAAATACCAGTGGTGCGGGACATGAAGTTTGCACCGCCTGATGCACCAAAGAGTGAGCCTGACGAGCCAGAGCCAAAGGCTGCGCCCATGTCGGCGCCTTTACCTTGCTGGATGAGAATGAGACCAACCATGACGATGGCAACGATCATTTGAATGACGAGAACGATATTGAGTAGTGCGCCCATTTGTGAATTTTCCTAGATGAAATATATAAAAAAGTTTAATTTGCTGCGGCAATGATGGTTAAAAAATCAGCCGCCTTGAGTGCTGCGCCACCAATGAGGCCACCATCAATATCCGCCATCGACAAAAGTGATGCGGCATTTGCAGCATTCATACTGCCGCCATATAAAATTTGAACGCGCTCTGCGGCGACTGAGCTGGCCGCATGAAGCTGCGCACGCAGCACTGCGTGAACCGCTTGCGCCATCTCTGGCGTTGCGGTCTTACCCGTGCCAATTGCCCACACAGGCTCATAAGCGACAACGATTTCGCTGATGCAGTGGCCGTTTTCATGAATGACAGCGGCCAGTTGACGTTTGACAACCTCTTCGGTCTTACCTGATTCACGCTCCGCAAGCGATTCGCCAACGCAAACAATAGGCGTGATACCTGCGGCCAAAGCTGCCTTGGCTTTCAGGGCAACCGATGTATCAGTTTCGCCATGATATTGGCGGCGCTCAGAGTGACCCACGATGGCGTATCGCACACCAAATTCTTTCAGCATGGCTGCGGACAGCTCTCCGGTAAAGGCGCCTTTCTCATGGCTAGAAATATCTTGACTACCTAGGGCGATCGCTGTGCCAGAGAGTAAGTTTTGAAGTTGACTCAAGTAAACTGCTGGCGCACACACGGCAACACCCGCAGTTTGTGACGCATTCATTCCCGCCAAGATTGCCTTGCAGAGTTGCTCGTTATCGGCGAGCGATCCATTCATTTTCCAGTTGCCAGCAATGAGTTTTGTACGCATAGTTCTCAAGCTCCTTGTTACCAAGTTAAAACGATTTTCCCGATATGCTGATTTGATTCCATCAGCTGGTGTGCCTCTGCCGCCTGCATGGCAGGGAAGGTTTTGAATAACACAGGTTTGATGGTTTTATTGGCAAGAAGTGGCCATACACGCTCTTTGAGCGATGCAGCAATGTCAGCCTTAAACGCCACCGAACGCGGACGCAACGTGGAGCCTGTAATCGTTAAACGTTTACGCAAAATCAGACCTGCATTAGCCTCCGATTTTGTTCCGCCTTGAATGGCAATGATGACGATGCGACCATCTTCCGCCAAGCATTCCACTTCGCGCTTGACGTAATCTCCAGCGACCATATCTAGCACCACGTCGACACCTCTGCCGTTCGTAATGGTTTTTACTTCAGCTACAAAATCTTGTGATTTGTAATTGATCGCATAGTCCGCACCAAGGTCTAAACAAGCTTTGCACTTGTCATCCGAGCCAGCCGTTGCAATCACGATCGCGCCAAAAGCCTTGCCTAATTGAATCGCCGTTACACCGATACCGCTGGTACCGCCTTGGATGAGCAGTGTCTCGCCTTTTTGTAGGCGTCCGCGATCCATGACGTTGCTAAAAACGGTAAAAAACGTTTCAGGTAGCGATGCCGCTTCAATATCCGTCAGACCTTCAGGCACAGGTAAACATTGGCCGATAGGGGCAACACAAAGCTCTGCGTAACCACCGCCAGCCACCAAAGCACACACGCGATCACCTAGTTTGAAACCTGCATCCCGCATGGCGTTTTCGTCGCCACCCACAATCGTTCCTGCTACCTCTAGGCCAGGAATATCCGATGCGCCCGCAGGCACGGGGTAATGCCCCATACGCTGCAAGACATCAGGGCGATTGACCCCTGATGCCGTGACGCGAATGAGGAGTTCACCCGAGCCCGTGCTGGGAGTGGCAGGATCAGGTCGAGTGCTCAGCACCAGAACTTCTGGTGCACCAAACGTTGTGATTTCAATGACTTGCATGATCGCGGATGACTTATTGCTGTTCGCCTTGCTGCTCTTGCGCAGGACGATCGAGCAAAACCTTCATCGACAACTTCACGCGGCCTTTGTCGTCCGTTTCCATGACTTTGACTTTGACGATTTGACCTTCGGTCAAGTAGTCGCTGACTTTTTCTACACGCTCATGCGCGATTTGGCTGATGTGCAAGAGTCCGTCTTTGCCTGGCATCAAATTGATAAGTGCGCCAAAGTCAAACAGCTTAGTGACTGGGCCTTCGTAGACCTTGCCGATTTCTACTTCTGCGGTAATGATTTCGATGCGGCGCTTGGCTTCTTCGGCTTTTGCCGTATCGTTAGATGCAATCGTGACCACGCCTTCGTCGGTGATATTGATTTGCGTGCCAGTCTCTTCGCACAGCGCACGAATGACGGCGCCGCCTTTACCGATCACGTCGCGAATTTTTTCCGGATTGATTTTGAGTGTGTACAGACGCGGTGCGAAGTCAGACACTTCTGCGTTTGGTGCTGCCATTACCTCTTGCATCTTGCCCAAAATGTGCATACGCGCTTCTTTGGCTTGAGCCAGCGCCACTTGCATGATCTCTTTGGTAATGCCTTGGATTTTGATGTCCATTTGCAAAGCGGTAATGCCGTTGGTGGTACCCGCCACTTTAAAGTCCATATCGCCCAAATGGTCTTCGTCGCCCAAAATGTCGGTCAACACGGCGAACTTGTTGCCATCTTTAATCAAGCCCATGGCAATACCTGCCACGTGTGCTTTTAAAGGCACGCCAGCGTCCATCATGGAGAGGCAGCCGCCGCAGACCGAAGCCATCGAGGAGGAGCCATTCGACTCAGTGATCTCGGAGACCACACGCATGGTGTATGGGAACTCTTCTTTGGTTGGCAACACGGCAACGAGTGCGCGCTTAGCTAAACGGCCATGACCAATTTCGCGGCGCTTAGGCGTACCCACGCGGCCTGTTTCGCCTGTAGCGAACGGAGGCATGTTGTAGTGGAAGATGAAGTTGTCTTGATATTCGCCAGAGAGTGCATCAATTTTTTGGGCATCGCGCTCAGTACCGAGGGTAGTGACAACCAAAGCCTGCGTTTCACCGCGTGTGAACAGGCTTGAGCCGTGCGTGCGTGGCAACACCGAGTTGCGGATTTCAATCGCGCGAACGGTGCGTGTGTCGCGGCCATCAATACGTGGTTCGCCTGCCAAAATTTGACCGCGAACGATCTTCGCTTCGATATCAAATAGCATGCCTTCAACCGACACGGCATCAAACTCAGCGCCTTCAGCTTTCAGAGCCGACATCACGTCAGCAGTGGCTTGGCGGCAAGCTTGTGTGCGCTGTTGTTTGTTGCGCAGCTGATAAGCGGCCGCCAGCTTGTCACCAGCAAGCGCTTGCACTTTGGCAATCAATGGCTCGTTCTTGGCAGGAGCAGTCCAGTCCCATGCTGGTTTGCCAGCGTCTTTAACCAAATCGTGAATCGCGTCAATGGCGATCTTGCCTGCGTCGTGACCAAAAACCACAGCACCTAGCATCACGTCTTCAGGTAATTGCTGCGCTTCAGACTCAACCATTAACACGGCACCAGCGGTACCCGCCACGACCAAATTCATTTGCGATTCTTTGAGCTGCGTATTGCTTGGGTTGAGCACATATTCACCATTGATGTAGGCCACACGCGCCGCGCCGATTGGCTCGGCAAACGGGATGCCACTAATGGCCAAAGCTGCACTGGTTGCGATCAACGCTGGAATATCGCCTTCAACATCAGGATTCAAAGACAAGGTGTGAACGACCACTTGAACTTCGTTAAAAAAGCCTTCTGGGAAGAGAGGGCGAATTGGGCGATCGATCAAACGGCTTGTGAGGGTTTCGTACTCGGAAGGCTTGGCTTCGCGCTTAAAAAAGCTGCCAGGAATCTTGCCTGCGGCGTAGGTTTTCTCTAAGTAATCAACGGTGAGTGGGAAAAAATCTTGGCCCGGTTTGGCGGACTTGGATGCCACAACGGTGGCGAGGACGACGGTGCCGTCCACATTAACAACGACGGCGCCGCCAGCTTGACGAGCAATCTCGCCTGTTTCCATTGTGACGGTGTGCTGACCCCATTGAAAGGTCTTGGTAACTTTATTAAAAATACTCATGGTTTTTTCTTTTCTTTCTTAAATAACAACAATAAAACTGAGAATTGAAGCGAAAAACGCCTGAGCTAGTGGACTAACTCAGGCGTTTTTCAGAATTCAAAAATCAATTATTTACGCAGACCCAATTTCGCAATCAATGCGGTGTAACGGTCAGCGTCTTTGGACTTCAAATAGTCCAGCAAACTACGGCGGCTGTTCACCATACGGATCAAACCACGACGACCGTGATGGTCTTTGGCGTGTTGTTTGAAGTGAGGGGTGAGTTCGTTAATACGAGCGGTGAGCAGTGCAACTTGCACTTCAGGACTACCTGTATCGCCTGCTGCGCGTGCATTGGCTTTAACGACTTCGGCTGTAGTAGCTTTTAACATAGTGATTCCCTTTCTGTGGCAAAGCCACACAACTTGCGGTGCAGATGAATCAAATCCGTACCGTGCTTAAAAAATAAACTGCTCCAAATGAGCAATTCGCATTATAGCGAATTACTTACCCAGCTTCTTCTTCTCTTTGCCCTTGGGCATGATGCTGGTGGTAATGGCCGCACGCATCGGCTCTTCGGTCGAGGTGCTCAGCTTGGGTGGCGATTTGTCTTTCTTAGGTTTTTTTGTCTCTTTGCCGCCTTGGATGCCTTTTGCCATGATGTTTCTCCTAGTAAATCACGAATGCTTTGATTCTAAGCAAATATAAGCATATCTAGGCTACCTCGCCCGCCGCGTGCCCGCTTGCCCAAGCCCACTGGAAGTTGTAACCGCCAAGATGCCCCGATACATCCACCACCTCGCCAACGAAGTAAAGACCAGCTTGCTTACTGCTTTCCATCGTTTTAGACGACAGCTCCGTGGTGTCAACACCGCCCAAAGTCACCTCCGCCGTGCGATAACCCTCCGTGCCTGATGGCTTTTGCTGCCATGCTTGCAGGCCACGCCCAATAAGGGCTAGCGCAGCATCAGGAATCTGCGCGAGGGCTGTGCCTGCGTATTTGTCCCACAACTCAGATTGCAATTCCAACACCAAACTTTTCGCCAAGCGCACGGTGGGATGCTCCGCGAGTAGGGTGCGCAGCAGCGATTTGGGATGCGTGCGCTTTAGCGACAAAAGCCAATCCAGCAATTCGCCTTCGCTCTCGGCAGGAAATAAATTCAAGCTCACCGCCTCGCCTGTCTGCCAATAATTGGAGAGTTGCAAAGCCGCAGGCCCCGATAGCCCACGGTGCGTAAACAAAACCGCTTCATTGAAGTTAGCAGCAGCGCAAGACAAATCCGCATCGATCGCCAAGCCAGACAAGCGCTCCGACACATCCTTGAACTTATCGCTAAACGTAAATGGCACCAGCCCAGCGCGAGTCGGCAACACCGTGTGCTCAAACTGCCGCGCTACCTCATAGCCAAAGCCAGATGCGCCCATCGTTGGAATGGACAAGCCGCCGCTAGCAATGACCAAAGACTCGCAAGTAAAACGAGGCACTTCTTGGGAGGCCACATCCTGATTGACTTCTAGGGCATAACGTGCCTGCAAGCCATTATCCATAAGGCTTGCGATAGATTGAACTTTACAATTCGTTTTAATCTCTACACCAGCCGCGTCGCATTCAGCCAACAGCATATTCAAAATATCTTTTGCCGAATCCAAGCAAAACAGCTTGCCAAGGTCGCGCTCACCATACGGGATTTTGTATTTGTCCACCAGCGCAATAAAGTCCCACTGCGTGTAGCGCTTGAGTGCCGAAATACAAAAGCGCGGATTGTTAGAGATAAAGTTTTTGGGTAGCACATCGAGGTTCGTGAAGTTGCAACGCCCGCCGCCCGACATCAAAATCTTCTTGCCCACTTTGTTGCTGCCCTCCAGCACCAACACGCGCCTACCGCGGTGGCCTGCCGTGATGGCGCACATGAGGCCCGATGCGCCGCCGCCAATGATGATGACGTCGTAATG
>CANBRV010000059.1 GCA_947372005.1 Comamonadaceae bacterium
GACAAGGTCATGTCCGCACTCAAAGTAGATGCTGCCGATGTGGTGATGCGCCGAACCGAATTTGTCGGCCCACAAGTTGGCGAAGAGTTGGCGCACGATGGCTTGAAGGCCTTGGCCTGCGTGGTCGCGGGCATCATGATTTATTTGGCTCTGCGTTTTGAATGGAAATTTGCTGTTGCCGCCATCATTGCTAACTTGCACGACGTGGTCATCATCTTAGGATTTTTTGCATTCTTTCAGTGGGAATTTTCTCTCACAGTGCTAGCGGCAGTACTGGCGGTGCTAGGTTATTCAGTGAATGAATCTGTCGTTATTTTTGACCGAATTCGTGAAAACTTTAGACGCTATCGCAAGATGAATACGCAAGAAATCATCAACAACGCGATCACCTCCACTATCAGCAGGACCATCATCACCCATGGCTGTACGCAGCTGATGGTGCTATCGATGCTTATTTTTGGCGGCGCAACGCTTCACTACTTTGCGCTGGCACTGACTATTGGTATTTTGTTTGGTATTTATTCGTCCGTATTTGTGGCGGCAGCTATTGCTATGTGGCTTGGCATCAAACGCGAAGACCTCATCAAAGTTGCTCCCAAAAAAGAAGGCTACGAGTCGGATGATCCTCTAGACCCGAATCGTGGTGCGACTGTTTAATTGAGAGGTTCAATGAAGGCTTACCTGCTGGGCGTTCTCGGCGTGGTCATATTTGCTATGACCTTTCCAATGACGCGCTTAGCCGTAGGGACAGCCCTAGCGCCCCAGCTCTCGCCGTGGTTTAGCGCATTTGGACGCGCCGCTGTTGCGGGTCTACTCAGTCTTGCTTATCTTGCCTTAACCTCGCAACTCAAGGCACAGAACAGACCCAAACAAGGCGACTGGCTGCTACTCGCTATTACGGCAGCGGGTGTCGTGTTTGGATTTCCACTACTCACTGCATGGGCACTGCGTTATGTCGAGGCCATCCACGCCGCCGTACTGATCGGGTTTTTGCCGCTCGCTACAGCGCTGCTTGGCGCATGGATGGCACGCCAACGTCCCTCTATTGGGTTTTGGGTGTGCACCACGATTGGCAGCGCCTTGGTCGCCATCTATGCGCTCATTCATAACTCAAACTCGGCTTTATTGTTTCATCCTGCCGATGCTCTGCTTGCGCTCGCCGTGCTGTGCGCCGCCATTGGCTATGCCTACGGTGCAGTAGTGAGTGCCCGCCTTGGTGGGCAACAAGTCATTTGCTGGGCACTGATTATTTCGCTACCTATCACGATACCCGTCAGCCTTTATCTGCTTCCGCCCGGAACGATTACCGTATCCGCTTGGTTGGGCTTTGGCTATATCTCCATCTTCTCAATGTGGTTGGGATTTTTTGCGTGGTATCGCGCTTTGGCGCTGGGCGGTACGGTTCGTATGAGTCAAATTCAACTCTTGCAACCGCTATTCAGTATTGCCTTCGCTGTCCCCATTTTGGGAGAGCGTTTAGACTTGGTGACTGTTGTGTTTGCACTGGCGATCATCGCAATTGTTTTTATTGGTAAAAAAATGCCTGTTAGGAGTGCTCTATGAGTTGGACAATGGCCGCACGTGCCGAGCGTATGAATCCCTCGTTTATTCGGGAAATTTTGAAGGTGACCGAACGCCCCGGCATCATCAGCTTTGCGGGTGGTTTGCCTTCGCCTAAAACATTCCCCATCCCTGAAGTCAACGCCGCCATTACAAAGATATTGACGACCGATGGCGAAGCTGCATTGCAATATGCGACATCAGAAGGCTATAGCCCCCTTCGCGAAGCCGTGGCCAAGATGCTGCCGTGGGATGTATCGCCTGACCAAGTGCTGATTACGACGGGCTCGCAGCAAGGCCTTGATTTAATTGCCAAAATCTTGATCGACAAAGACAGCATCGTCTGGGTGGAGTCTCCCACCTACCTTGGCGCCGTGCAAGCCTTTACACCGATGGAGCCGCGCATGGTGAGCGTGGCCTGTGACGACGATGGCTTGGACGTCGATGCGCTGGAAGTGCAGCTCAAAAACACACCTGCCAATCAAAAGCCGCGTTTCTTGTATTTGCTACCGAACTTTCAAAATCCAACCGGACGCACCATGCCCGAGAGCCGCCGCGCCAAGCTGGCAGTGCTCGCTAAGGCACACGGGTTGTGCCTTGTAGAAGACAACCCTTACGGCGATTTGTGGTTTGACCAAGAGCCCCCAGACACCATGACGTCGCGCAATCCCGAGGGAACGATCTATCTTGGCTCGTTCTCCAAAATCTTAGCGCCCGGTCTGCGCTTAGGCTTTATGGTATTGCCACCCGTGCTCTATCCTAAAATGTTGCAAGCCAAGCAAGCGGCCGACTTGCACACGCCAAGTTTGAATCAACGCGTGCTGTATGAACTCTTGCACAGCGATTTCATCCCTAAGCACAAACCAAGCATTCGTGCACTTTACAAGTCTCAATTGGGAGCCATGTTAGGCGCACTCGATCGCGAAATGCCTTCTACTGTGACGTGGAATAAACCGATTGGCGGCATGTTCTTGTGGCTGACACTGCCAAAGCACATCAACTCGCAAGCCTTGCTGCATAAGGCCGTCGAGCAAGGTATTGCATTTGTGCCAGGCGCTGCTTTTTACGCCAACGAAAATGAGATGGAGCACAATAAGCTGCGTCTCTCATTCGTCACAGCAAGCGTGGAGCAAATCAACAAGGGCATTGCGATTCTTGCCAAGTGCATTGCCGCTGAAGCTTAAAAAAGAGAATGTGATGAGCCGCGTTTTTAATTTTTCAGCAGGTCCAGCCGCCCTACCCGAAACCGTCTTGGCGCAAGCCGCCGCCGAAATGTTAGATTGGCACGGCACAGGTATGAGCGTGATGGAGATGAGCCATCGCGGCACCGACTTCATGGGCATCCATGCTGAGGCACTGGCGGATCTACGGGAATTGCTTGCAGTTCCTATCAACTACAAAATCTTGTTTTTACAAGGTGGTGGTTTAGGTGAAAACGCGATCGTGCCGCTCAATTTAATGCGCGGAAAATCAGGCAATCAAAACGAAGCGGATATCGTCATCACAGGCGTATGGTCGGAAAAATCCCACCAAGAAGCCCAGCGTTATGGCGCCATGAATATTGCTGCAAGCGCTGTGGATACTGGCTTCACCGCTGTGCCCGCTATTGAATCTTGGAAGCTCAATCAAAACTCCGCCTATTTACACCTGTGCACCAACGAAACCATCAATGGTGTCGAATACCATTTCACACCCGACCTTGCTAAGTCGCATGGTGCGGCTTTTGCGGACATGCCCATCGTGGCGGATATGTCGTCCCACATACTGTCGCGTCCTGTTGATGTGTCCAAGTACGCGCTCATTTATGGCGGCGCACAAAAAAACATTGGCCCCGCAGGCCTCACGATCGCTATCGTGCGCGAAGACTTGCTTTTAAATGAAGCTGGCACATCACGTGCACACCCGATGTGCCCCTCGGTTTTCAATTACAAACTGCTGGCTGAGTCTGACTCGATGTACAACACGCCGCCTACCTACGGCATCTATATCGCAGGACTTGTATTCAAATGGCTTAAAGCGCAGGGTGGGCTCAAAGCTATGGAGATGCGCAATCGCGCCAAGGCTGCGCTGCTTTATGGTTATTTGGATAGCACCGATTTTTATGCAAACCGCGTCAACAAGGCAGATCGCTCCTTAATGAACGTGCCTTTCTTCCTCCAAGACGAATCCTTGAACGCTGCATTTTTGCAAGGTGCAAATGAGGCGGGTCTTAAGCAGCTCAAAGGTCATCGCGCCATTGGCGGTATGCGCGCCTCCATCTACAACGCCATGCCGCTAGCGGGTGTAGAAGCCTTGGTTGATTACATGAAGGCGTTTGAACGCGCGCATTAATGAAGATACTCATCAAGAGCTTGTTAGCACTGCTCGGTACGAGTTGCGCTCTCATCTTGATAGCTGCTAGCCTATTACACGGTTGGGTTGTACCGCACATGGACGACTTACGTCCTCGCATAGAAGCCTATTTAAGCGAACAAGCAGGGCATAGCATTCGCATTGGCAACATAACTGCCGAGTCATCGGGCTTGCTACCCTCATTTGATTTAAAGAACGTCCAAATTCTGGATGGAAAACAAAATCCAGCACTCACATTAGGCAGAGTGCAAGTCAGCGTATCGCCCTTATCTCTACTCACGCTAGAGTTAGATCGTCTCACAATCGACGCGCCCGTGCTAGAAATAACGCGTGATGAAAATGGCCAAATCAGCGTGGCTGGATTTCCTATTCGATCGCAAGAAATGCCTAGTAAAGGCCTCGACTGGATTTTTTCACAAAAAGAAATTTTGCTTCGCGGCGGCACGCTCCACTGGAGAGATGTAAAACCACATTTTTTTAATGAATCCGCTGCGCTACCAAGTGCAACATTTAATCGTGTTTCGCTTACTCTACAAAATGGTTTACGCAGTCACAATATTCGCTTGGATGCAACACCGCCCACCAACTGGGGGCAGGCGCTACAAGTTACAGGAGAGTTTGCACAGCCTTTGCTAGAGGCACACGCTGGTCATTGGCGGGCATGGACGGGCGTTGTTGATGCACAACTCAAAAACATTCCAACAGTTGCCAGCCTAGTCAAAGCGCGTATAGATTGGCCCTTGCGTGATGCCAGCTTCGAGAGCGAGCAGCTCATCCTCAACAGCCTACCAAAACTCGCGCAACTAGCAGGACAAACATTGCCACAAAACTCTGCATTAGATGCAGCACTCACAGGCATAGCCGCACGGGTAAAGTTGCAGGCCAAGGACTTGCAAACAATCAAGCAACAAATCCGTTTAGAAGTCAAACTTGCCAATACAGACTTAGCAGGTGATCTTGATGCCAGTTGGAAAAAAGAGGGGGATAAATTAGACGTAACTGCGAATATGGAACGTCTTGATTTAACGGCGATCTACCGCTACGTGCCAGAGCAAACCTTACCCACGATCCGCAAAGCCTTACAAAGTTTCATTCAAAAAGGCACTGCATCCGATGTGCACGCGACCTTCAAAGGCTCAATCAAAGAGTTTCCATTTGCAGCCAATAAGGCAGGCGCCATACGTCTTACAGGCAAGGTAAGCGATACGCAGTTAAACATTACGCAAAAAACAGATGCTGAAAAAGTTCCATGGTCAAATCTGACGCAAACAAACCTTTTATTCGACCTCAATGGCTCGCAACTTGATATCAAAAATATAACGACTGAACTGGCTGGCCTTACTAGCCAAGGCTCTATCAGGATTGCCGATGTACGCAAACCTGTCGTGGAACTAAAAGCCGAGCTCAAGGGTGCGTTTGCCAATTTAATTGCTCTCACCAAAGTAGACCCACTCAAAGTACTGACAAAAGACATCTTTGCCAATGCTGAAGCGACGGGGCAAGTGGCGGCGCAACTTCAGATCACGATGCCAGTTGCCAATCCCGCACAAAGCAAAATAATTGGACAAATACAGCTACAAGATAACGGCTTTAGCTTGAATGCGGTCGCACCGCCTCTGTCCCGCATCAAAGGCCAAATCAATTTAACTCAAACGGGTTTTCAGCTAGAGAATCTACGCGCGACGGCACTTGGCGGTGATATAAAACTGACAGGGAATAGCCAAAAAATTATCGGTAGCGGCATAGTTACTGCCGAGGGATTGGCCGCATGGCCTGCGATGCCTATGCGCGCCCAACTGGCGCCTCGCTTGCATGGCAAGACTCCATACACATTAGCATTAGATCTGCGATCAGGTGGGTCAGGTCTGACTATAGAGTCATCACTGGTTGGCATGCAACTGGACCTACCTGCACCGCTAACGAAACCTGCAGCAAGTCCTTGGCCACTACGTGTTCAGCAAATAAAACTTAATAACTCGCAAGATCGCCTCACGCTTTCTCTGTCTAACTTTTTAACTGCAGAGTACACGCGAGACATTAGCGCCGGGCTTGGCAAGCCAGCGCCGGCCATTCGCGGCGGTATAGCAATTGGCACAGGCGTCACTGCTACTGACCTTGCTATTCCTGATCAAGGTGTGAGTGCTAATTTACATATCGATCAACTTGATCTAGGCGCATGGAATCAAGTACTCTCATTCGATAAATTAGATGCTGGCGCCAATAACCCCGCATCAATTGCAGCCGCAAGCTATATACCCAGCCAAATCGCGGCGACAGTTGACACTCTCAAATTTGCGAATCGCAGTTTTACCCAAGTCGTTTTAGGTGCTAGCAAAGTGCTGCGCACATGGCGCATCAACGCAAACGCCAGTGACTTCAATGGTTATGGCGAATATCGCTCACAAGCTGGCGACCAAGCAGGTCAAGTCTATTTACGCTTAGCCAAATTGCTGCTACCCGATGCAACTAGTAAATCGCAAATCGAACAACTCTTGCAATCTGCACCAGATCGAATACCCGCCCTCGATGTCGTCATTGATGACTTTGAAGTAACTGGTAAAAAAGTAGGTCGCTTAGAGATGCTAGCTATCAATCAAAAAGCGCAAGCTTATTTGGGCAAGGGCTCTGCACAAGAGTGGCGATTGCAGAAATTGAACATCACCAATTCTGAGGCAGCGCTGAAAGCCACAGGCGTATGGCTACCTAGCAATGAAGCCAATGGCGCTAGGCGAGTGGATGTGCAATTTAACTTAGATGTGGCTGATTCAGGAGCGCTGCTAACACGCTTTGGTCTGCCTGGCACCCTAAAGAGTGGTAAAGGCACGCTGCAAGGGCGCGTCGCATGGACTGGTTCGCCCTGGGCTATGAATTACCCAAGTCTTGCAGGACAACTCAAAATGGATATGTCTAAAGGGCAATTTTTAAAAATAGAACCCGGCGGCGCAGGGCGATTTCTAAGTGTGCTTAGCTTGCAAGCCCTGCCTCGGTTCCTGACGCTGGATTTTAGAGACGTGTTCTCGGAAGGATTTGCTTTCGATAGTCTTGGCGGAGATGCGCAAATCAGTGATGGCGTACTAGCTACAAAAAATTTACAAATGAAAAGCGTGCTCGCTTTGGTATCCATCGATGGATCAGTCGATTTAGCGAAAGAAACGCAAAATCTGCATGTGCTGGTGCTGCCTGACATCAATACAGGTGGCGCTTCGCTAATTGCGACCTTGGTCAATCCCGTTGTCGGTGCCGCTACCTATCTGGCGCAACTCGTACTGCGTCGCCCCGTTGTCGCTGCGGCAACCAAGGAATACAACATTCAAGGTTCTTGGCAAGAGCCCACCATCACGCCACTTAAAAAACTCGCCACACCTGCACCATGAGAATCCCGACCATGATGCCGAAAAATCGGCGAACTTGGCTTTGGTTACTACTGCTGCTATTAATCGCCATGCTGCTAGGCTCGTTGATTTGGTTGGTTGGTCGTTACGAACAATCGCGATTTGAAGATCAACTCGAGCTAACAGCAACCGATTTGGCTAGTGACATTCGCGCCAAGCTTGCGCGTAATGCGCAGCGACTCCATGTACTGCTTGAACGCGAAACGCCTAACTGGCAATGGACCGCAAAGGAGTTGTTAGAGCAGCAACCCGAAATACTACGCATTGAGCGACGCAACCAAAACTTCGGCATTCAGGCCGTGCGCAACAGTGCTTTTTTATCCCTTGCCTCTAAACAAGATGTATTTGGATATTTTGGTCGGCAAAATTTCTCGGTTGACGTAGTGCACGCTTGCGCGTTAGCCGCAAGGTCTTTAGAACCCGCCTTTAGCACCAGCTATTTTGTACCGCAATCGGATGGCACTGGCTTTGAAGTGACCGATATGTGCATCCCAAGCATAGAGAACAACATAGTCACGGGCTATTTAGTTGCCACCTATTCGCTAGATCGCATCCTGAAAGAATGGGGCGAAGCCAGTATCAAACGACAAGAAGAAATCTCTTTCCGAGAGGCAGATGGCGCTCGGTTAGCAGTTGTAGGTAACTCAACCAAAGCAGGCAATAAATTTGCCGTGCAAACTGTCTTGCAATTACAAGGCATCACCCTCATTTTGCGTATAGAGAGTTGGCGCAGTGCTCCTTATTGGTTAGCAAACACACCAACAGTATTAGCGCTGGCGCTTGTGCTAGCCTTAGTTGTCGTGCTCTGGCTGTTGTACCGCGATACACGAAAACGCATACGCACGGAGGCCAAACTGGCACGCGAAATCATTCAGCAGCGCAAAGCCGAAGAAATCTCACGTCAAAGCTTGGAGCGCTTACAAAAAAGTGCTCGCTTGGCTACGCTAGGCGAAATGGCGTCCATGCTTAGCCATGAACTCAATCAGCCACTTGCCGCAATTGCCAGTTACGCATCAGGCAGCCTCAATCTACTGCCTAGCGATGCGAACGGTGTGCCCAGCCCGCAAGATATCTCCGAACTCAAAATTGCACTGGAGCGCATTGCAAGTCAATCTGCACGAGCCGGACAAGTGATCAAGAGTGTGCATGGATTTGTAAGACGCCGTGAAACTGAACGCAGCTTCGTTCAACCTCAAGCATTATTGGATGCCGTATTACCGCTGCTGGGCCTTCAAGCCAAACAGTTGGGAATACGTATTTCCATCCAGGTGGAGCCACAACTACCAGCCGTATGGTGCGATACAACTCTGGTAGAACAAGTCCTGATTAACCTTGCGCGCAATGGTATGCAAGCCGTGGATTCAGTAGCAACCCCTATAGAAAGACGTCGCTTGGCCCTTATAGCCAAAGCTAGCAAGAGCGATGCAGCGCAAGACACGCACGCCGTCGAATTTCAAGTCATGGATCAAGGTCCAGGGCTTACGCAAGAGGTTGCGCTTCGACTCTTTACGCCCTTCTTTACAACCAAAGAAGAAGGGATGGGATTAGGGCTCAGCTTGTGCCGCACCGTTATCGAGCAGCACGGTGGCAGCCTGACCTACACTACGAATATTGAGCCACCGCGCACAGGTACAACCTTTCGTTTTAAGCTGACGCCCCATCATGACCAACCTAACTCAGCCATTGCTTAACGCCACTGTTTACATCGTGGACGACGATGCCAGTGTGCGCGAAGCTTTGGCGTGGATGCTACGCACACGTCGCCTAGCAAACGAAAGCTTTCATAGCGCCGAATCTTTTTTGGCTGCATTGCCAAGACATAACGAACGGGATCCTAGCTGTCTACTACTAGATGTGCGTATGCCGCAGATGAGCGGGCTAGAGCTGTTTAGCGAACTGCTTGCACGTGGACTACCTCAAACCATGCCAGTGATTTTTTTAACAGGTCACGCTGATGTGCCAACGGCTGTCGATGCTGTAAAGCGCGGCGCCTTCGATTTTTGCGAAAAACCCTTCTCCAATAACCTGCTGGTTGATCGCATTGAAGCTGCGCTGCAACAATCTGATCAAGCTATCAAACGCACACAAGAACAGATGGGCATAGACAAAAAGTTAGCTGAACTCACTGAGCGAGAACAATCTGTCATGCGTCTTGTGATGGATGGACTGCCCAACAAACTCATTGCTGATGAACTCTCTATTAGCGTGCGCACCGTTGAGGTTCACCGCGCTCGAGTTTTCGAAAAATTGGGCGTTAAATCTGCAGTTGAACTAGCTAATTTGATCAGAGTAAAAAGCTCTTAATCTCCACGCTAAGGCCATGACATCCCTAGAACTGACCCTTCTCTACCTGCTTGCCGCAGTGCTAGGTGTCGTCGTATTTCGAAGCCTCAAACTTCCACCCATGCTGGGTTACTTGACGGTGGGGGTGTTAATTGGCCCAAATGCCTTGGCACTGGCTGAAAAATCTGAGTCGATCCGCCATCTTGGTGAGTTTGGTGTTGTGTTTTTAATGTTTGTGATTGGACTAGAGTTCAGCCTACCTAAGCTGCATGCCATGCGACGACATGTATTTGGCCTAGGATTAGCGCAGGTACTTTTGACACTCTTAATAGCGCCTGTCGTGTCATTAGGTTTCACACTACTCTTTCCCTATTGGTGGGAGGGCAAGTTACACATGAGCTGGCAAGCCGCTGTGGCCTTATCAGCAGCATTGGCAATGAGCAGCACAGCCATCGTTGTCAAACTAATGAACGATCGCGCCGAACTGCATAGTGAGCACGGACGCCGCGTCATGGGGGTGCTTTTGTTTCAAGACATTGCGGTGGTGCCGCTTTTAATCTTAATCCCAGCATTAGGAGCCCCCGCAGCAGACCTCATGCAAGCCATATTGGCAGGCGCATTCAAAGGCGCTGTCATTGTGACGGTGCTCTTGGTTGGTGGCAAACGTGTGATGCATGCATGGCTTAAATTGGTGGCACGCAAAAAGAGCGAAGAATTGTTTGTACTCAATATCTTGTTAATCACACTTGGCCTAGCTTGGCTCACCGAGCTTGCGGGGCTGAGCTTAGCGCTTGGCGCTTTTATTGCAGGAATGCTGATTTCAGAAACTGAATTTAAACACCAAGTGGAAGCTGAAATTCGGCCCTTCCATGATGTGCTTTTAGGGCTCTTCTTCATCACCATCGGCATGTTGCTCGATTGGCGCTTAGTGCTGGCGCAGTGGCCCCTTGTGTTGGTCTTAAGTTTGCTCCCCGTACTCTTTAAGTCCAGCCTAGTCGCCATGCTCTCCTATGCGCTTGGTTCGTCTAAAGGAGTCGCGCTGCGTACAGGTCTTTATTTGGCACAAGCAGGTGAATTCGGTTTTGTGCTGCTCACGCTGGCAAGCCAACAAAAATTAGTTCCGCCTGAGTTATTGAATCCGATTCTTGCCAGTATGGTGGTGTCTATGCTGGCTACGCCATTCATCATCATGCATAGCAA
>CANBRV010000060.1 GCA_947372005.1 Comamonadaceae bacterium
ATTTCATCGCCTGTTGAAAAATAAGCGACGCGTAGGCGTCTAAACACGGGGACTGCGGCGATGCCTAAGCTGGCGAGTAAGCCTAGCGCTGCAGGCGTAATAACTGAGCCATGAGTTAACGCGATTGAGCCCTCCATCAAGTCTTCGCCCTTGAGTCTTCGGTTATCACCAGCAAAAAGCGATTTGTGTGAAAAGCGGATTTTGGAATCGGCAAGGGTGACCAATTCGGATGGCACAACGGTGTCAACGCCTTCGGGCATGACTGCGCCCGTGGTGATTTGTACGCATTCGTTGCCGCCGACTACTCCGCTCCAAGCTTTGCCAGCTAAAGCCTTGCCAATGACAGCGAGCTCTAAAACACCATCGCCATCGTTGCAACCGCTAAAAGCACTTGAATGAAACGCATATCCGTCCATAGCGGAGTTGTCATGCGGGGGTACGTTTATTGGAGAAATGATGTTTTGCGCGAGCACGCGACCCAATGCAAGGCGCAGTGGCACATCTCTTTCGATACCGTTTGTTTGAGCGCTTACGGGCTGCGCTAGTTGTTGGATATGTGCAAATGCTTCGTCAATTGACAGCGATATTTGTTCGTTTGAATCGTTTTTCATAGGGAAAAGCCACGGACACGTGGCCTGAGTCAACTAAAATAGACCTCTTTTGTAACCCTGTAGCTTAAAGGTTTTGAGATGAGTAATTTGAGTAAGGTGGGCAACGTTGTTGGTTTAGTCGGTTGGCGCGGCATGGTCGGATCAGTTTTGATTGATCGGATGATTGCAGAGGGTGATTTCGATCTGATCGAGCCGATCTTTTTTTCCACCTCTAATGCTGGTGGTCGTGCTCCTGCGCAAGCCAAAAACGAAACTAAGCTTTTAGACGGCTTCGATATCGCTAGCTTGAAAAAATGCGACATCATCATCACCGCGCAAGGCGGCGACTACACAACCGAGGTTTATCCTAAGCTTCGCGCTGCAGGCTGGACGGGCTATTGGATTGACGCAGCTAAAACGCTGCGCATGAATAAAGACTCCGTTATCGTTCTTGACCCAGTCAATCGTAATGTGATTGATGCGGCGCTTGCTCGCGGCGTGAAAGACTATATCGGTGGCAATTGCACGGTTAGTTGCATGTTGATGGGCGTTGGTGGTTTATTTAAAGCGGGATTGGTAGAGTGGATGAATGCTCACACGTATCAAGCGGCATCGGGCGGTGGCGCGGCCAATATGCGTGAACTCATTACGCAATACGGCTCCTTGTATGCTGAGGTGAAAGATTTACTAAATGACCCTAAATCGGCCATCTTAGAAATAGACCGCAAAATCACAAACAAACAACGTAATTTCTCTGCTGCCGAAACAGAGCACTTCCGTGGAATCCCACTAGGCGGTAACTTAATTCCTTGGATCGACCGCGATAACGGCGACGGGACGAGTCTGGAAGAGTGGAAGGGCGGCGCAGAGACTAATAAGATTCTTGGACTGGGTGCCGATTTTGGCTCTAGCCCGATCCCGATTGACGAGACCTGTGTGCGCGTGGGTGCCATGCGTTGCCATTCGCAGTCGCTAACCTTTAAGCTCAAAAAGAATGTCCCGCTAGCTGATTTGGAAGCCATCATTGCGAATGACAACGCGTGGGTGAAGTATGTCCCCAACGTGCGTGAAGAGACAGAAAAGCATTTGACGCCAGCCGTAGTGGCTGGCAGCTTGCAAATCCCCGTGGGACGTGTTCGCAAATTAGCCATGGGACCTGAATACCTTGGCGCGTTTACGATTGGCGACCAATTGCTATGGGGTGCTGCTGAACCCCTGCGCCGTATGCTACGGATACTTCTACAATCCGCCGTATGAAAAAATTCGCTTGCGTTGGCAACTTAATTATTGCCTTCGGGTTAACTTTTAGTTTCAATGCTCAAGCATTAACGCTAGGTCGCCTTAGTGTTCTGTCGTTTTTAGGGCAGCCATTAGTCGCCGAAATTGAAGTTCCCGAAATATCCCCCGAGGAGTCCAACTCTCTTCGCGTAGGGATCGCCAACGCTGATGCATTTAAATCCGCTGGCCTTGATTATTCGCCTGTGGTGGCCGAGCTGAATATTACTGGCAAACGCCGCGCAGATGGCCGAGTGATTTTGGAGGTGCGTGGTAGTCAACCTGTAACCGCTCCTTTTGTTGATTTGGTTTTAGAAATGACGTGGAATGCTGGGCGCATGCTCCGCGATTACACCGTATTGCTTGATCCACCAGCAACTGCAAATCAAGCGTTAATCGTACCGGCCCCAACACTGCCGATGCTGTCGTCTAGCAGCTTTCCATCTGTTGCTAGCGCTGCGCCTGCTGCCGCAATTGCAGTTAAGTCGCAAAATGATGAAGCTGAACAGCGCATGCCTAAGCAAGTTGCTTCAACTAAGGCTAAGCCGACTGCAAAAAATAGCATCAAAATTAAAAAAGGCGATACGGCTGCAGCAATAGCCGCAGCTAACAAACCAGAAGGCGTTTCGCTGGATCAAATGCTGGTGGCCATGCTGCGTAGCAATCCGCAGGCTTTTGAGGCAGGGAATGTCAATCGCTTAAAAGCTGGTGCTGTCATGGAGATGCCCACAGCAGAAGACGCGACCGCAACCAAAGCGCAAGAAGCAAAAAATAATATTAAAGCTCAAGCTCGTGACTTTAATGAGTACCGTAGACGGCTCGCAAATAATGCGCCTGCAAGCGTAGAAAAAGAGTCTAGTCGTCAGGCGTCTGGCAAAGTTGTTGCAAAAGTTCAAGATCGCCAGGCAGTGGCACCTTCCGATGACCGACTGACTTTGGCAAAACCTGCCCAAGCGGGCAACGCGGCGGCGGCAGAAGACAAAATTGCAAAAGAGCGAGCTGCAGCCGATGCCAACGCCCGTGCAAGCGAGCTCAAGAAAAACATGGCAGAGTTGAGTCAGTTGTCTGCCAAGGCACCTGCAGTAGCACAAGCTCCCGCACAAGCGACCACGCCTGCATCTGTACCTGCTTCGGCTGCATCAGCCGCCAGCGTGCCAGTCGCTCTATCAGCGTCTGCACCTCAACCAGCGGTAAGTGCACCACCCCTCCCAGTTACAAAAACCGTTAGACCACCCGTGCCCCCTGCGCCAGAGCCTTCATTTTTGGATCAAATATTAACGAATACTTTGGTTTTACCGATTGGCGGCATCGCTGTTTTTGTGTTTTTACTTGGCGCGTTCCTGGTGGTTCGCCGCCGCCGCCGTGCACAGTCTTTGCATACGAGGCAAGATGAATCTGTTGGGTTTTCACAAACCCGTCAGCCCCCGACCGATACGATCTTTGGGCCTATGGGTGCCAGTGAAGTTGATACGCAAGAGACTATGACGCAAGCTAGCGTATCGTCTACGGCCTATCCGTCTAGTCAGCCGTCTACTGTGACGGGTGATGTCGATCCGATTGCAGAAGCTGATGTTTATTTAGCCTATAACCGAGACGTTCAAGCGGAGGAAATTTTAAAAGAAGCTAAGCGTAACGCGCCGAAACGGATTGATGTTCAGGCCAAGCTTTTAGAGATTTACGCCAAGCGTCAAGATATGGAAGCATTTGACGCAGGTGCGCAAGATTTGCACTTGTTAACGGATGGAGAGGGCGAAGATTGGGCTAAGGTGCGGATGCTGGCGCGTGATCTTGGATCGACACATCCACTTTTTAAGGTGTCTGGTTCGGCGTTTGCTATATCGTCTGAATCTGTGTCCACAAATTCATCTGCCTACAGCGCCAACAGCTTGTCCTTTTTGTCTACACCTATGCCCCCAGCGGTAGCTGAAGCCCCAATAGTGGAGGCACTGGAAGCTCCTGCATCTTCCAATTTTGGAGGTGGCTTAATTGACTTTGATTTAAGCTCCCTGACGCTTGATTTGCCAGGAGCCGCAGATAGTCCTGTACAAGCAACTGATTCGATGCCAGTATATGCAACCGATGTTGTAGAAGATCCCAAATTAGCGCTTGCAGAAGAGTACTTATCCATTGGTGACAAAGTTGGTGCAAGATCTTTAATTGAAGAGGTTCTTCAGCAAAACGCACATCCACAGACAGTTGCTTTGGCGCAGCAAATGTTGATGCGTTTAGGCTAGCCTAAACGAGGTCACGCATTGCTTACCGCGCGCATTGCACTTGGCGTTAGCTACTTAGGAACCGAATACCACGGCTGGCAAAGTCAGCTAGATGGTCAAACGGTGCAAGATAAATTGGAGTTGGCTCTCAATCGCTTCGCCAACACCACGCCTAACATGACGCCAGAACGCCGCATTGGTACGCTTTGCGCAGGTCGAACGGATGCTGGCGTACATGGTCACATGCAAGTGATTCATTTTGATACCGATGTTGTACGGGATGAATCCTCTTGGGTTCGCGGCACCAATACGCATTTGCCTAAAGATATTGCCGTGCAGTGGGCGAGGCAAGTGCCTCGTGAGTTCCATTGCCGAGGCAGTGCCATCACGCGCCGCTATGCTTACGCGCTTTTGGAGTCGCATGTTCGGCCTAGTCTTGATGCAAGACGTGTCGGTTGGGCTCACCGCCCGCTGGAGTTAGAGCCTATGAGGCTTGCAGCAAACTATTTGCTTGGAGAGCATGATTTCAGTTCGTTCCGTGCCTCGCAGTGTCAAGCACTATCGCCTGTTAAAAATTTACTAAAAATTGACATCGCCTGCCGTGGTGAGCGTCATGCCGATCACGGGCAGCGGTATTGGCGCTTTGAGTTTGAGGGAAATGCGTTTTTGCATCACATGATTCGTAACATCATGGGGTGTTTAATTACCGTGGGGCAGGGCGGAGAAGCTCCTGAATGGATGAAAACTGTATTGGATGCTAAAAGTCGTAAAGTGGCCGCACCGACCTTTTCACCTGATGGCCTTTACTTTTTAGGCCCTACCTACGATGCAAAATGGGGGTTGCCCACCACGCCTTTATTTGCTTACGGACTGATATGACAAAAATCAAAATTTGCGGACTCACCAGAGAGCAAGACGTTGATGCTGCGGTTGCTGCTGGCGCGGATGCGATTGGTTTTGTGATGTACGACAAAAGTCCACGAGCCGTTTCAATTAGCCGTGCGGCAGAGCTTGCCAAGCGTTTGCCGCCTTTTGTGACCCCCGTTTTGCTCTTTGTGAATGAGCTGGAAGCCAATATCTATAAGGCCTGCGAGGCTATTCCGACGGCACTTTTGCAACTCCATGGCGACGACGATATAGAAACGCCTGAGTTTTGCGCATCGCTCAAACGGCCTTTCATGAAAGCAGCACGTATCCCGATTGGCGAGGAGGCTGGCTTTGACCTCGTAAAATACGCACAGCGCTACCAAGAAGCCTCCGCTATTTTGCTGGACACGCTGGTTACAGGTTATGGCGGCGGTGGCAAAACATTTAACTGGAATTCATTCAATTGGTCACAGCTTTCAACAAACGTCAAGCTTCCCCTCGTTTTGAGTGGTGGATTGACGCCTGCAAATGTCGCAGAAGGCATAGCCCTCGTTAAACCGTGGGCAGTGGATGTCAGCTCGGGCGTAGAGGCTTCGCGCGGCATCAAGGACTCACAAAGAATAGCTGACTTTGCGCAAGCGGTTAAACAAGCCGATCGGAAAAAGTCAACAGCCATATAAATCAATAGTCTTTCGACCACTCTTAATCTTTTATGTACGCTTACCAACAACCCGATAGCACTGGCCATTTTGGCCCTTACGGCGGCAGTTTTGTCTCTGAGACATTGACTCATGCCATCAATGAGCTCAAAGACGCTTACGCCAAATATCAATATGACCCTGAGTTCATTCGTGAATTCAAATACGAACTCGCACACTTTGTAGGTCGTCCGTCGCCCATCTACCACGCGGCGCGAATGAGCCAAGAGATGGGTGGCGCGCAAATCTACCTAAAACGTGAAGACTTGAATCACACGGGTGCCCACAAAATCAATAACACCATTGGTCAAGCAATGTTGGCCAAGCGCATGGGCAAGCCGCGCATCATTGCCGAGACAGGCGCTGGACAGCATGGTGTGGCAACAGCGACGATCTGCGCTCGCTATGGCCTAGAGTGCATTGTGTACATGGGCTCGGAAGACATCAAACGCCAAAGCCCCAATGTGTATCGCATGAAGCTACTTGGCGCAACCGTTGTGCCTGTGGAATCAGGCAGCAAGACGCTCAAAGATGCATTGAACGAAGCGCTGCGCGATTGGGTGACGAATGTCGAGAATACTTTCTACATCATCGGAACAGTGGCAGGGCCGCATCCTTATCCGATGATGGTGCGTGACTTCCAAAGCGTGATTGGTGAGGAGTGCCTGACGCAAATGCCCGAACATTTGGCGCATTTAGGCAAAGATAAACAACCCGATGCTGTGGTGGCTTGCGTGGGCGGTGGTAGCAATGCTATGGGTATCTTCTATCCGTACATTCAACACGAAAACACACGCCTAATTGGTGTGGAAGCGGCAGGCCTTGGCATCGAGACGGGCAAGCACGCCGCGTCCATATCGGGTGGCACACCTGGCGTACTGCACGGCAATCGTACGTATTTGCTGCAAGATAATAATGGGCAAATTATTGAGACGCATTCCATCAGCGCTGGCTTAGATTACCCAGGTGTTGGCCCAGAGCACGCATGGCTTCATGACATTGGACGGGCCGAGTACGTGGGTATTACGGACGTAGAGGCGTTGGCAGCATTCCACTATTTGTGCCGTATTGAGGGTATCATCCCTGCGCTCGAGTCCAGCCACGCCGTGGCTTACGCCATGAAGCTGGCAAAAACCATGCGCCCCGATCAGTCGATTCTGGTCAATCTATCCGGGCGAGGTGATAAAGATATTGGCACCATTGCGGATGTGTCTGGCGCAGATTTTTTCTGTCGGCCAAGCTGCAAGGTGCAATCAAGCAAAAGTGTTGAATCTGCAGTGGAGTTCAAGCGATGAGCCGTATTAAAGCTACCTTTGAACAACTCAAAAATGATGGCCGTAAGGCGCTGATTCCCTATGTCACAGCAGGTTTTCCTTTCGCCAATATCACGCCAGCATTGATGCATGGCATGGTGGAGGCAGGAGCGGATGTCATCGAGCTGGGCGTACCTTTTAGCGACCCCATGGCAGATGGTCCTGTGATTCAAAAAGCGGGCGAGCGAGCCTTAGCGCTTGGTATCGGCATGGTGCAAGTGCTGGCGATGGTGGCGCAATTTCGCAAAGACGACGATAAAACGCCTGTCGTGCTGATGGGTTACGCCAATCCTGTTGAGAAATATGATTTAGTGCACGGCAAAGGTGCGTTCATCCGTGATTCAGCTGCGGCTGGCGTGGATGGTGTCTTGGTGGTGGATTACCCGCCAGAGGAGTGCGAGCAGTTTGCCGCCGAATTGCGTGCTCACGGTATGGATTTGATCTTTTTGCTAGCGCCAACCTCAACCGATGAGCGTATGGCACTGGTTGGACGCATTGCAAGTGGCTATGTGTACTACGTTTCGCTGAAAGGCGTGACGGGCTCGGGCGCACTGGATACCGATGCGGTTGCTAGAGCGATTCCTCGAATCAAGTCGCATGTGAGTATTCCTGTTGGTGTGGGTTTTGGTATCCGTGATGCTGCAACTGCAAAGGCTATTGGTAGTGTGTCGGATGCGGTTGTGATTGGCACCAAGATTATTCAACTGCTAGAAGATCAATCGCACGAAAAAGTAGTACCGACAGCGGTACAGTTTTTGCGTGATATTCGTGCAGCGCTTGATAAGGACTGAGGGTTTTCGTTATGTCATGGTTATCGTCAAAAATTCTCGGCAACAAAATTGATGCGTCAGACGCTGTAGAGCGGCGCAGTGTGCCCGAAGGGCTGTGGTTTAAATGTCCAGGCTGCGAGTCTGTTCTTTACAAAACGGATTTAGAAAAAAGCCAAAATGTGTGTCCAAGCTGCTCACACCATATGCGTATTGGTGCACGGGCAAGGCTAGATCAATTTTTAGACCCTGTGTCGGCCGGCTCAGAGCGCGCGGAAATTGGTGCCGAGGTCACGCCGATCGATCCACTTAAATTTACCGATTCACGCAAATACCCTATCCGCATCAAAGAGGCCCAAAAGGCGACATCCGAAACCGACGCCTTGATTGTGATGTCAGGCAGTGTGATGGGCGTGTCAGTTGTAGTGGCATGCTTTGAATTTGACTTCATGGGCGGATCTATGGGCTCTGTGGTTGGCGAGCGTTTTGTCCGCGGTGTCGAGGCGGCCATTAAAAATAAAGTCCCATTTATTTGCTTTACGGCCACAGGCGGCGCTCGTATGCAAGAGGGGCTTCTTAGCCTCATGCAAATGGCGAAAACCAATGCGGCGCTAACCAAGCTGGCGAAAAAGAAGTTGCCTTATATCAGTGTGCTAACGGATCCCACAATGGGCGGTGTCAGTGCAGGCTTTGCATTTTTGGGTGATATCGTTATGGCTGAACCCAAGGCGCTGATTGGTTTTGCTGGTCCTCGTGTAATTGAAAGCACGGTGCGTGTGAAATTGCCAGAAGGTTTTCAGCGTGCCGAATTTCTATTACAAAAAGGTGCGGTTGACATGATTGTGGACCGCCGCGAACTGCGCCAAACGATTGCTAACTCTCTTGCCATGCTGCAAAAACTGCCCGTTGAAACGGTGCAATTCAATTAAAAATTATGACTGACACCACGACTCCAGCGCCTATCGCCATTGATACGAATCAACTCATCGCCGAGCGCCGCGAAAAGTTGAAAGCATTGCGCGCTACAGGTATTGCTTTTCCTAACGACTTCAAGCCAAAACACAAAGCCGAAGCACTTTTTGAAAAGTACGACGCCATTGAAAAGGATGAGTTAAAGCCGATGGCGGTTGAAGTCTCGGTCGCGGGTCGCATGATGCTTAAACGCGTAATGGGCAAGGCCAGCTTTGCGACGCTGCAAGATTCCTCGTTCGGCGCATCTAACGGTCATATTCAAATTTACGTGACGAGTGATTCAATTGGCGCGAATGCGCACGATGCTTTCAAACACTGGGATTTAGGCGATATCGTCGCTTGCACGGGTACGCTATTTAAAACCAAAACAGGCGAGTTATCGGTTCACGCGACCGAGGTGCGCTTGCTGACCAAGGCGCTGCGCCCGATGCCTGATAAGTTCCACGGCGTGGCTGATCAAGAGGTGAAATACCGCCAACGCTATATTGATTTGATGACCGATGTGGAGACGCGCAAGCGCTTTATGGCAAGGTCAAAAGCAGTGGCATCGATTCGCGATTTCATGCTTCAGCATGACTTTTTAGAAGTCGAAACACCAATGCTGCACCCGATTCCAGGTGGTGCCAATGCCAAGCCATTTAAGACGCATCACAATGCGCTAGACCAAGAAATGTTCCTTCGAATTGCGCCCGAGCTGTACTTGAAGCGCTTGGTGGTCGGCGGTTTCGATCGCGTGTTCGAGATCAACCGTAACTTCCGCAACGAAGGCATCAGCGTTCGTCATAACCCCGAGTTCACCATGATGGAGTTCTACGCGGCATATTGGAATTATCAAGATTTAATGACGTTTACCGAGGACTTAATTCGCCATGCTGCGATGAAGGCCGTTGGTACGTTGCAACTCACTTATGCACACCAAGGCGTTGAAAAACCTGTTGATTTGAGCCAACCGTTTGAGCGCATCACCATCCGTAATGCCATCGTTAAATACACAGAAGCAGGCGCGAATGTCGATAACGCGGCATGGCTGATCGAAGCACTCAAAAAGCTCGGTTTCAAAGAAGAGAAAGATCGACTCAGCACGCGTAGCCTTGCGAGCCTTCAGGTGTTGTACTTTGAAGAAACCGTTGAAGAAAAACTCTGGCAACCCACCTTCATCATGGAGCATCCAACCGAAATCTCACCGCTAGCCCGCGCCAGCGATAGCAATCCAGAAATCACTGAGCGCTTCGAGCTCTACATCACAGGTCGCGAATTTGGCAATGGTTTCTCTGAGCTGAATGATGCTGAAGAGCAAGCCGCACGCTTCCAAGCACAAGCCAATGCAAAAGACGCAGGCGACGACGAAGCCATGTATTACGACCAAGACTTTGTTCGTGCTTTGGAATACGGCCTGCCGCCCACAGGTGGTTGCGGTATCGGTATTGATCGATTGATGATGTTGCTAACTAATAGCGCCAGCATCCGCGATGTCATTTTGTTTCCTGCACTCAAGCGAGAAAGTTAATCATGCGTGTGCTCATTCTTGGCGCCAGTGGCTTAATCGGGCGCGGTGTCCTGCGTGAGTGTTTGCTGGATAGCGAGGTCTCTGAGGTCCTGCTGGTTGGGCGCTCCAAGATCAATCCTTCGTTTCATATTCCAAGCGCGAAGCTGTCCGAATTAGTGATGTCTGACATGTTTGACTACTCAAAAGTGGAGTCAGAGCTGTCTGGATTCGATGCTTGTTTTATTTGTCTTGGCATTGCTGCCAAAGATATGAGCAATGAAGTGCAGTATGTTCGCATGACGTTTGATTTGACGATGGCGGCGGCGAACGTGGTTGCCAAGCTCAACCCGAATATCACATTGACATATGTTTCGGGCGCTGGTACGGACGGCACGGCGCAAAGCAAGTCGCTTTGGATGCGGGTGAAGGGGCAGGTGGAGCAGGCCCTACTCGCCTTGCCGATCAAACAAGCGGTGATGTTTAGACC